>CAJWRY010000072.1 GCA_913046155.1 uncultured Candidatus Nemicrothrix sp.
TGGCTTTATTTCAACTTGCAGTCAAGAATGCCTATTCAAAACCGGGTCGTTTCTTGCTCACATCTCTAGCCGTTTTAGTAGGTGTGGCTTTGACCACTGCAGTTTTTGTTTTCACAGATAGTTTACGAACTACTCTCGGAGACTTAAGCGAAGATATTGAGTCTGGGTATGATCTAGCGATACGGTCAGAAATTCCCTTTGGTAATCGATTAGACGCAGCGCCTATCAGCCTTGATTTACCAGATGAACTTTTGACAGTTGATGGAGTTGTAGGTGTGCAACCGAGAGTAATCGAGTTCGGAGTCATTCCAAATAGATCTGACGGCACCGCAGCGATAGCAAATCGTGGACCCAATATTGGTGTCAACTGGGAAGAGACAGCACTAAACCCAAGACTGTACATTGCCGAGGGTAGACCACCTACCGCTATTACAGAGTTTGCTGTTGATACTGATACTGCAGAGGATGATGATTTTGTTGTCGGACAAACATATGCTTTACAAACACCCTCAGGTCTACGCGAGGTTCTACTTGTAGGCACATTTAACTTTGCTGACCCAGAAGAAAATGCAGTTGTCGGGGCGAAGATTGTCGCTATGAGCACAGATGCATCAGTTGAATTTTTTAATGCTGGAATCGGGTTTGATGACATAACGCTAAGTGTTGAAGCAGGATTTGACCAAACCGGTGTCAGCGAGAACATCGAAAATATTCTTCCAACTGGTTTGGAGGTAGTAACGGTTGAGGATCTAGTTGAAGAACAAGCTGACAACTTCAACGAGTTCATTGATATTTTCAGAACCATTCTGTTGGTTTTTGCTTTCATTATTTTAATAGTGGCAGCGTTCATTATCTATAACGTGTTTTCGATAATCGTTGGCCAGAGAGTGCAAGAAATTGGTTTACTCCGAGCGCTTGGCGCAACAGGCAAACAAATTACTAACTCCATAGTTACAGAAGCATTATGCGTGGGTATTTTTGCTACGGCATTTGGAATACTGTTAGGGTTCCCAATCGCATTTGGGTTACAGGAGCTACTTGCAGCATTAGAGTTTGGGCCTGATGAGAATTCTCTTCCAGTAAATGCAACAACAATTATTGTTGGATCCATATTGGGTATTGGCCTAACGTTCATAGCTGCGGTGTGGCCTGCTATGAAAGCACGTTCTATCTCTCCAATGGCAGCAATTAGGAATACTTCGCTATCAAGATATGTCGTGCAGAGACACATCGGCTATGGATCTGTTTTGACGGTATTGGGAATCGCCATATTGGTCCTAGGATTCGTTGTTGACAATTGGCTCTTTATGTTGCTGTTTGGATTGTTGGCTGGAATATTGCTGTATTTGGGTCTAAGCCGAATCCAAGTTTTAGCTGGGAAATTTTCATTCCTTTCGGTTGGACTTCTGCTTCTTGTCTTAGCACTTACGGCTAATTTCAGGACTTCAATGCTTCTTGGGATTCTCGGGGCAGCAGCGTTGAACTGTTTCTTGGGCATAAATTTACTTAGTCCATATTTCGCAGAGCCTGTTACGAAACTACTTGGGACACCTGCCTCACGATTAGGCGTGCCGAGCAAAATGGCTCGATCAAATGCTGGACGCAATCCAGAGAGAACAGCAACTGCTGCATCTGCTTTGATGATTGGGTTGGCGTTAGTTGCGACTGTTTCAGTTGTATCGGAATCTTTGAAAGCAACAGTTGGGGATATTTTAGAAGAGGACGTCATTTCAGATTGGTGGGTACAAGGAGAAAGCCTGGGACCTGAGCCGCTTGGATTTAGCCCAACGATTACCAGTGAAATAGCTTCATTGCCTGAAGTTAAAGATGTACTCGCAATGCAATACGCCAATGAGGGATTAAGGACAGTCGAAGATAAGCAAGTGAAACGTATTTACTCTGCGGACCTCAACTCCGTCCCAAACTATTTCAACATAGGTCTTGAAAAGAGTGATAGTTCCTTGTTGGGAGATAAAGCTCTGTATCTTCACGAGGATGAAGCAAATAAGTACGAATTAGAAATTGGTTCATCTATCGGCGTTGAATTTATGGATCAAACACAAATGGATCTTATAGTGGCTGGGATATTTTCTTCGAAGTCGGTAATTGACTCTGGCTGGTTGTTGGATTCATCTGTGTACGAGTCGAACCTGAATTTAGCCCCGCAAACCGATGATTTTGTCGGGGTACTCATCAAAGACGGTATTGATGAGACTCAAGCAAGAACAGCTCTGGAAAATGTGCTTGTTGATTATGAACAAGTGAGGGCTCAGACAAAGGACGAAGTTAAGGATGAGGCAGAAAATCAGATCAACCAAACCGTGACCATAGTCAGTGTTCTGTTATTTATTTCTGTTGTCTTGGCGGTTCTAGGTGTAGCAATTACTTTGGCCCTCTCGGTCTTTGAACGAACAAAAGAAATAGGTTTGACTCGAGCAGTTGGTGCTACACGAAAGCAAATCAAACGAATGATTCGAGTTGAGGGAATTCTCGTCGCTCTCTTTGGAGGACTTCTTGGAATAGGGTTGGGTCTCGTGTTCGGAATCGCTTGCGTTCAAATTATTCCAGATGACTTCGTATCAAAATTGGATATTCCCTGGTTGTTGATTCTCAGGAATTTAGTAATTGCTGGAGTAGCAGGCTCGCTTGCTGCTTATTTCCCAGCCCGAAGAGCAGCCAAACTCAAAGTCTTAGATGCTATAAACCACGAATAAGTTATTCCTTCGCTTGAAGAACTTCTGGAAGTTGCTCTGCATGGAGAATGAGGAGCCTTCGTGTAGCTCGGGTGAGTGCTACATAAAGAGAACGTTCCCCGTTCGTTGCATTATGTAATATCTCGCTTGGTTCAACAACAATGGCGATATCTATTTCCAAACCTTTAACCAGGTCAACAGGCACGACTGTTACTTGACTGGTTAACGCTCCATCATCAACCAATCCGTGCTCAATGTTTGATGCTTTAAATGATTCCGAAAGCGGTTTGACATATTGTTCAGGGGTTATGACCGCTAACGTTCCTGACTCTCTTTCGTCCAGTTCAGACCTGACTAGAGCGGTTATCGAACCTAATAGACGCGCTGGGGTCTCAACCTTTATGAATTTAGGTTCCTCACCATGCTCCCTGACAGCATTGGGAGTAGTGCTTTCATATTGTGTTCCCGCCAAGACTCGTGAAGCAACGTCCATTGTTGGTTGTGGGAGCCGGTAACCCACAGTCAAGTAAGAGAATCTTGGTTCCTTGAGTGAAGAAAGCCCGTTTAGTATTTCATTCCAATCATCTTTAGCCCAAGCTCCTGTGGCTTGTGCCATGTCACCTACAAGGGTAAAGGATCCATTTAGCGATCTTCGGTCCAGCATCCTGATCTCCATAGGCGAAAGATCCTGAGCTTCATCGACGACAATATGTCCAAATGTTCTGATTGCATCTTCTTCCTTATGTCCTGATCTTGGGCCTAATGCGGCTTGAGCTTCATCAAGAATTGGTGCATCTTCTTGAGTCCATATTACCGACGAAGCATGATCAGATCGCTCTCTATATACCTTTAGGATTTCATCTTCGTCGAAAATATTACGTGCAGCGCTTTTCAGCAACGCTTTGCTGCCGAAAAGATCGTGGATTAGGTGCTCGGGCGTTAAGGTTGGCCACATCCACTCCATAGTTTCACGAATTTCAATAACATTACCTAGATCCCCCATCAACTTTGTTGGGTTAAGATCGCTACTCCGTGAACTAGCAGCTAACGCTTCAAAGACAGCATTTTTAACATAGCTTCTAGCGGCATTGTGATGTTTATATCGACGTTTTGCTTCTGAAATTATTAGTGCTGACTCTTCAACTCGTAATCGCAACCGTTGAAGACCATAACCGATTAGAAGATCCTTCTTTAGAGGCCTTTCTCTATCTCGAATCGCTCTGCGAATTACATTCCGCATCTCAGCGTTTCCCTTTATTCGAGCAACATCCTCGGAGTCATAACCTCTAACTTTGACTCGATGGACAAGGTCACCCAGAACGGCAAGGTGCACACCTGCTTCTCCTAAGGATGGAAGAACTTGTTCAATATAAGTGAGGAATACTCTGTTAGGCCCAACTACTAAAACTCCTTGGCCTTCAAGTGGAAATCTATGGGTATAGAGGAGATAAGCTGCTCGATGGAGAGCAACGACTGTTTTCCCAGTTCCTGGTCCTCCTTGAACCACAAGGGGTCCAGCAAGAGGTGCTCTGATAATTTCATCTTGTTCACCTTGGATAGTGGCAATAATGTCACCAAGTCGACCTGTTCGGGCTTGTTCCATTGTTGCAGCAAGAGTCATCCTCCCTTTGAAATAAGGCGCGTCAGAATCATCAATGATGTCTTCGCCAAAGAATTCATCTTCGATTCCTAAAAGTTTTTTTCCTCGAGAAGCAAAGTGTCGTCGTCTGGTTAGCCCCATAGCTTCACGACCTGTCGCCCTATAAAACGGTTCGGAGATGGGTGCACGCCAGTCAACTGTGATTGGATCCTGCTTTTCATCCCACACAGCGATTCGACCTATGTAGAAGGACTCGTTTGTATCATCTTCACCAAACTGATCAATTCGACCAAAAACCAGTGATGCATCACCAATATCAAGCTGGGACAATCGTTTACCAACTTGGTCAGCAATAACATCCTTTTCAAATCTCGCTTGATGAGTTCCACCCTTTCCAGATTCGACCATGTTATGAAGTTTCTTCGCTTCTAGATGAGCCCTCTCAAGAATTTCATACGCATTTTCAATGTATTCCTGTTCAGCTTTAAAATCTGGATGAATGGTAATCACCTCCTTAAAAGATCGTATTTAAGGGCATTTAGGTAGCTACCAATTCTAGCGATCTTTTAATCTTTCTCATCACTAGTTTTCCTTGGAGTTAATTTGTAAGAGTTTGAAAGCATTTATTGTGGCTAACTGCTCTAGATTTATGTTGTAGGAGATTTAAGCCTGATGAACGATACTTTTTTGAAAGCATGTAGGGGCGAACCGGTTGAATACACGCCTGTTTGGTTTATGCGTCAAGCAGGCAGGTCTCTTCCTGAATATAGAGCTCTCCGGAAGGAGGGAAGCATCCTGAATGCTATTAAGGATCCTGAGATATCAACTGAAATAACTTTGCAACCCATACGTCGGTATGGTGTAGACGCAGCAATTCTTTATTCTGATATTGTTGTTCCCGTTCATGCAATTGGTTTTGGAGTTGATATTAAGCCTGGGGTAGGTCCGGTTGCAATTGACCCTTTTAGATCGTCCTCAGATTTAAATCGGCTACGTTCACTAAATCCTCAGGTTGATACACCCTATGTGCTTGAAACAATTCAGCGGCTAGTGGATGTGCTTGAGATCCCATTGATAGGGTTTGCTGGTGCGCCTTTTACTGTTGCCAGCTATTTAATTGAGGGTGGACCATCGCGTTCATATCAAAAGACAAAGGCAATGATGTTCAGCGATAAGTCTTTATGGGATTCTCTGATGGAGAGATTGACAGATATTACGATTGAGTCGTTGGTTTCTCAGATAGAAGCTGGTGCGAGCGCTGTTCAATTATTTGACTCGTGGGCTGGTTCCCTATCGCCTGCACAGTATGAACAATTTGTACTCCCCCACTCCCAACGAATATTTGAAGCTCTTTCCGAACACTCTGTCCCGCGTATTCATTTCGGAGTTGGAACTGGAGAGATACTCCACTTAATGAGTGCAGCAGGAGCAGATGTAGTAGGGGTCGATTGGCGTGTCCCGATTGATGAGGCACGGAAACGCATAGGAGTAGGTAAATCTGTACAAGGCAATTTAGACCCATCAATACTAGGGGGCGATTGGGAACTAATTTCTGAGGAAGTGATTGACATTCTCAAAAGGAATGCCGGCCAGCATGGCCATATCTTTAACTTAGGTCACGGTGTAACCCCGGAAGTCAACCCAGATGTCCTCAAAAGAGTAGTTGACTTGGTTCATAATTTTCGGACAGCCTCGTGAACATCACTATTGTCGGTGCTGGCATTTCGGGTCTGAGTGCCGCATTTGAGCTTCAAAAATCAGGTTTTGAAGTCACGATTCTTGAGGGTTCAGAGCGGTTAGGAGGAAAGATCCTAACGAGTGAAATTGAAGGATTTAATATTGATGCGGGACCTGATTCTTTTTTGACTCGTGACCCTGAAATGCGTGACCTATGTTTCGCTCTTGGTGTGGGAGATGAACTCGTTCCTCCTACCGGTAAACCCGCAAAAGTTTGGGTGGGTGGCGAAATGCATAGTTTACCCAAACGCCATTTTTTGGGTGTTCCTTTGGACTTAGATGAGTTAGAAGGACTGTCTTTGTTGACCGAAGAAGGAGCTAAAAGAGCAAAGCTTGATTTAACTCTGCCTGACAATAAACCGAAAAAAGGGGAAACCGTAGGCTCTCTTATTCGCCGGCGTCTTGGAGACGAAGTTATGGATAGATTGGTTGGTCCGTTATTGGGAGGCATAAACGCTGGAGATGCAGACGACCTTTGTCTTGAGTCAGGTGTTCCGCAGTTGTTCAACGCAAGTCAGGGAGATTCTAGTCTTGTGAGGTCAGTACAAGATTTTCTTAAGAATCAAAACAGGGATCCTGCAAGCCCAGTTTTTCTAACACACCCTGATGGCCTTGAAACAGTAGTTAAAAGATTAGAGCAAGCAATTGATTCGGATATTCGAAGGAATGAACGGGTGACATCAGTTGAAATATCAGACAATTCCATAGTCGTTAAGGGATCACAGGAATACCAATCAGATGCTGTAATTTTATGTATCCCAGCTTTTAGTGCCGCAAAGATTTTGCATGGTTCTTGTCCAAACACGTCAAACTTGCTGGCAGGCATTCAGTATGCGTCAATGGCTTTCATAACGTTCGCGTTCAATAAGGGTGATGTTTCTGAATTTAACGGAAGCGGATTTCTTGTTGGTCGAGATGAAGATTTACTAACCACCGCATGTTCTTGGACCTCAGAAAAGTGGGCTCACCTTAAGAATAATGACACAGTTTTTCTCAGACTTTCTGTGGGGAGATTTGATGATACGGAAGCACTTGACATGGAAGACGATACATTGATCGAGAAGCTTAAAGGTGAGCTTGCTACTTTAACAGGTATCAAAGCTAACCCTATAGCAACCAGAGTTACTCGATGGCCATATTCTTTTCCCCAATATGAACTTGGCCATGGGGAGAAAGTAAATGCCATACGACAACAGGTAGCGGTTGAAATGCCAGGAATATACCTAGCTGGATCACCATTTAAAGGCATAGGATTGTCCGCTTGCATACGGGATGGGATTGATCAGGCAAGAAAAGCTAAGAATTTTCTTATGCAAA
>CAJWRY010000073.1 GCA_913046155.1 uncultured Candidatus Nemicrothrix sp.
TTTCGTTTGTTAATTTTCCCCATTGTATTTCGAAGTAATGTGGGAACTGCGACGTAGGAGCGAGGGCATTTGTAATGACTAAGTCTGTCTCGCAACCAATTAGCTATTTCCTCTGTATCAAGCTGGGAAGCGGGGTTTATTGGAACAATTAACGCAATGAGTTCCTCTCCAAGGTCCTGATGAGGAATCCCAATGCAGCCTATATCCGCTATTTCTGGATGATCGATCAAAATTTGTTCTGCTTCGGCAGGGTATATATTGACGCCACCCGAAACAACCATGTCGCTGAAGCGGTCGGTAATGAATACGTACCCATTTTCGTTGATATAGCCGATTTCGCCTAGTGTAAATAGGCCTGGTTCGGGGTTTGCTTGCGCAGTCTTTTGGGGATCGTTGGGGTATATGATGCCTCTCCCCGTTGAATCTCGGAAAAATAGTCTTCCTTCTGTGGCTGTTGGTAACTCATTTAAGTCCTCATCGAGTACGTAAGCCGTGAAAGGCGGAATTGCTTTTCCTACTGATCCAGGGTTCTCAAGCCATTCTTCGCTTGTGATGGCGCAAACTGTCCCAACTTCACTTGCCCCGTATGCGTCTCGAAATATTGGCCCCCACCACTCAATCATTTCGTGCATGACATCAACAGGGCATTTTGCTCCGGTGTGAGCTGCAAATTTCATTGACGAAACATCATATTTTTTCTTCACTTCCACAGGTAAAGCAAGCATTCGCACGAAATGCGTTGGCACCATCAAAGCAGATTCTGTTTTATATTTATCAATTGCGGCGAGAGTTGTTTCAGCATCAAACCTTCCAAGTATCACGGATGGTATTCCAAGTGTGAGGAGTCTCATCCCTGATAGGGGGCCTGTGTGATACATAGGTCCTACAACCAGGTGTGTCCCAAATGCGGCAAAGCCGCTTTGGCTTAGGCCCTCGATGTGTTCGGTCATTGTTGTTCCGCCGGCAAACATTGTCGGAGGAAGTTCAGTCCCTTTAGGGAGGCCAGTGGTGCCGGATGTATAAAGTAAGTTTGGGAGCGGGGTTACTTCATCGGGCGAGGGATCTGGTGATCCGTTCATTAGCCAATCATCCCAATTAGTGACATCTTGATATGTCTCGCAATTCCATCCGACTATTTGAGTGATTCCTGCTTCTTTAGCTGCAGTTATTCCTCTAGTAGCTGTTTTGTCATCTATGAACAAGATTTGGCTTTCAGAGTCTTTGAGTATGTAGCTTGCTTCATCTGCTGTTAGGTGAAAATTCACTGGGACGGATGAGGCTCCACCGAATAACCCGCCGAGATGCGCTAGTGCAGTTTCAGCAGCATTTTCTGCGAAAACTGCAATTCTTCGCTTTTCGCCTAATTCGCTAGCGAGAATAATATTTGCTGCTCGGTTTATTATGTCGTCAACTTCTTCCCATGTAAGCGATTTGTAGGGATCAATCATCGCCACTGTGTTTGGTGTTTTCTCTGCTTGCTGTTGTGCAAATTTTGGCATTTGTCCTTCTTCGTGTCTCTACTGTTTAGTCACTTCGGTGTTCTGTTTAAATAAAGAGGATCTTGACTGTGTCAATTTTTTCTTGATCGGGTCTGTCAAAGAGATTAGACCATCTGATCTAAAAATTGCTATTGCTATCATAAGAGCTCCTGATGCTGTTGTGCGGAGTATTTGCCCTTCGCTTGATGTCGTTGAAAGCAAACCTGCAGGTGTAAGTAATGCTCCAATCATTGCACCTCCAATATGTCCGACACCACCGAGGAATAGCAGCGAGACATTCCCGATTCCTGAGAGTGCGTCCCAAGTTGAGATTTGTAGAACTGTTTGCTGGTAGGCAGTAAGAACGCCTGCTACACCAGCAAGGGCAGAGCCTATACCGAAACCGAGAAGCTTTGCGCCGGCTACGTTTACCCCTAGGGAACTCGCTGCTCTCTCATTAGACCGTACTGCTAAAAATTTTCTTCCTGTCACTCCATTACGGATACCAACAACTGCAATAATGCAAAGAAGCAGCCATATGCAGCAAAAGATAATGAGTGTTGGGCGGTCTCTGCTAATTGACGGGTCAACCGTTATGTCGACTCCGAACCATTGTGGCGGCGGTACCGAGAGGTTAGATTGGGCGCCCTTTCCTATCAGTGATTCGTTCCCCATGACTATTTCTGTGATGGCAACAGCTCCTGCAAGGGTCACTACGGCAAGTTGTAATCCCCGTATTCGTACGGCAGGGATTGCGATGAGGAGACCCACTGCAACTGCAATGCATACACCCAAAAGCATTGCAATAGGGGAAGGCAAGCCAGGGCCTTCCAAAGCGAAGGCACTAAACCCATACACAGATCCATCTGCAGCCAATCGACTGGAAAGGTATGCCGCTACACCTGCAAAAGTTAGATTTGCCAATGAGAGTTGTCCTAGGTAGCCGATGATCACTACGGATGAAAGCATCAAAATTGCTGCAATGGTGCTTGTGATCAAACGTCCTTGAGTAACAGATGACCCTGTGAACAATACCCAGATAACGATACATACAATTGCAGTACATAGCGTCTTCCAACGAATTGGTTTTGGCGCTCTTGGTTGTCTGTCGGCAAATCGTGTTCCTCTTACAGGTAATCTGTAACCTTTTGTGAATTGGATCACAATAATAACCAGCAAAGGTATAGCTTGACGTAGCCCCTCGCTTGGGATCCATGCAGGCCACCATCCTTTGAGCGTGAATCCTGCTGCTCCCGATTGGAATACCCCAAGGAGTATCCCCCCTAACGTCGCCATCCAAGCGGAAGTTAAATTTCCGAATAATGCAGCTCCCAGAGCTGGAACCACAAATAGTGTGTACCTGGTCGGTGTCAGAGTTACGAAGTCAAGCGCAAGTATTCCTGCAATCCCAGTGATTGTTGTTGAGATCAGCCAGTTGACTGTCGCGATCTTATTAGCCGAGAACCCGAGAAGAGTTCCGCCTATTTCAGAGTCCTCAATAGCACGTGTGCGTAACCCCATTTTGCTTCTCTTGTAGTAAAAGGCCAGTCCGCCACCAATAATAAGTGCGATTAGTGCTAGCAGAAGTCTGCTGTATTCAATCCCTCCATCTAAACCAAAAGGATTTTGCCAAATACCTTCAGGAAGAACCCCATCTACGAGTCTTGACTTAGAACCAAATTGGTAACTTGCCAAAGACGTCAAATAAATGAGAGCTCCAAGAGATCCGATAATTTTAGATATTGGAGGTTTGTTCCTAAGAGGCCCAAATATCAACGTCTGGACAATGATGCCCAAGATGATTGACATGAATACTGCTGCTAAGAAAGATGGGAGCGCTCCTACTCCTGTAGAGGCAAGACTTAACTTATAGGGGATATCTATAGGTCCCGGGAAGAAGTCAAACCAAGGGAAGTACATGTCACCTGTCTCCCGCATAGTTACGAACGTGTATGCGGGGTACATAGCCAGAGCACCTTGGTCAAGATTTATAAGGCCGGAGCCTTTATGACCAACTACGATTCCTGTGGCAAGAATGGCATAAAACCCACCGATTCCGATACCAAGTATGCATAACATCAGGATTTCGCTCATCTGTTGACATTATTGGTTATATAAATGAAACCGCTATTTTTCGAAGAAAAGAAAATTAAACTCCCATACCAACGTATGTGAAACCAATCTTTTCCATTTCATTCCTATCGAAAATATTTCGAGTGTCAATAAGATTTGCGTTGCGCATAGATTTCGCAACCGCTTTCATGTCTAATAGCTTGAAATCTTTCCACTCTGTTAGGACTATTAACGCATCGGCACCGTTTACGCACCCATAGGGATCGTCCATAATTACTGTGGATGCAAGCTGGGTTAAGTTCTCTTTTACTGTGGGGTCAAAAGCAAGGATCTCGTAGTCGTCCGCTTCCAATCTTTTAAGTACCTCCACAGCTGGTGAATAACGAAGGTCGTCCGTACCTGCTTTGAAGGTAAGCCCCCACGCAGCCACCTTTCTATGTGGGGAACCGGTTGGCACTAGATGCTGTACTTTTTGAGCAGTTCGGTCTAGATGTTTTTGGTTTAAATCAATTGTGTGCTCAAGAAGGGTGAAATCAAAACCAAACGAACGCGCTACTTGAGCAAGCGAGGCGCTATCTTTTGGAAAACACGAACCACCCCAGCCGGGGCCAGCGTTCATGTAGTCGGACCCTATTCTGGGATCATAACCTATTCCATCTGTCACATCCTTTATGTCTGCTCCAGTCATTTCGCACAGAGTAGCTATCTCATTGACAAAGGTGAGTTTCATGGCCAGAAAAGCATTCGCTGTGTGTTTAATTAACTCTGCTGATTCCCAACTGCTCATTAAAATAGGAGCGTCTAGTTTCGAATATAGTTTGGCGACCCTCTCCGAGTGCTCCCTTGAATTGGCTCCGATCACTATTCTGCTTGGTTCAAGGAAATCTCTTATAGCGTTTCCCTCAGAGAGAAATTCGGGATTTGACACAATATGTACATCCGTTCTTGCCATATCTTCTTGTAACCTTTTAGCTGTTCCCAAGGGAACTGTTGACTTGTTAATAACAATTGAATTTGGTTGCAACACTGAAAGTATTTCATTGATTCCTTCTTCAAAATAAGATAGGTCAGAGCTGCCGTCTGTACGTGCTGGGGTTGGGAGGCACAGGAAATGAAATTCTGCATTCTCTGATGCTTTAGAGGCTCCTAACGCAAATGAGAGTTTCTCTGATTTAACAACGTCACTTACCAATTCATCGAGCCCAGGTTCGAAAAAGGGAATGATACCTGCTTTCAAACTTTTGACACGGTCATCGTTATTGTCGGCGACTACTACATCATGTCCAAGGTGAGCTAAACAAGCGCCCGTGGTAAGACCTACATAACCCGCTCCGATTACAGCTATTTTTGCCATTGTTCCTTCTAGAACTTCCCCGTACGAATTGTACCTATGTAAAGGCTTAAATTGTCAACGAATTCTTGATAATGCTCAAGGGTCTTGGACTTGTTTAAAGTGTCTAGGGTTAGCAACCTCTAATTTCATTGCGACAATTGAGAGCAGTTTTTCTTGAAGCATTTCAAACCTGTCGTCATAGTCGCCTGCTTTTATTTTCTCAGACAGGTCAGGCATATCAACTGCTCCTAGGTCGGTCAAGATGTTTTGCAAAGCATCTTGGTGAGAAGCTCTTCCCTCGATTTCCCTAACAGCAATCTTTAATGCGTTAGCTGCGATTCGTAACTTCCATTGTGTAGCCCCATCTGATGCAGGCACGATTTCTTCTGTAATGCATTCTTCAACCGCTTGAATAAGTTCTATCGCTGAGGGTGCATCATATGGGTGGTTAATTCTAGAAGGTAGACCCCAGTCTGACATGTCTACATTATTCATCCAGTTATCTCCCCGATTGATTGCAAAAGGTCATATTCGTTCTCCGCTACGCGTCTCCCTATGGCTGCTATCTCCAGAGAATTAGTTCGTCCTTTTCGAAAATCGCCTCCCATCTGCAAGCATATAACTCCCCAACGTAACGTTCCGAAGATTTCCCACCATAAAAGTGTTGTCTTCGTGACGTCCCGACCGCTCTCTTGAGAGTAGTTCTCAATCAATTCGTCATATGTACCTACTCCAGCTACTCGTTCTCCACTTCCAAACCTCCATGCCCTGACACACATCCAACCAAGATCTTGAATTGGATCACCAAACTGAGCTATCTCCCAATCAAGAACCGCGTTGAGCCCAGAAGTGTCTATAAGAAGGTTCCCTAATCTAAAGTCACCATGGACAAAAGTGGATTCAGAGATTTCAGGTTGATTTGCTCGCAGCCACCTAAACGCGTAGTCAAAAGTTGGGTGTGGATCATCCAACGCCTCATAGATCGACTCAAGTGATGATAGAGGGTCTCGAATGTCACTAAGCTCTATTCCTTCAAAGTGGCTTTTGTCTATCTTGTGGATCGCTGCCAGTGCTTTTGCCATATCGTGAATGAGATTCTTTCTCGCATTTTGCCATTGCGCATCGCGAAGAATTTTTCTTGCGATCGTTTCTCCCTGCATTTTTTCTGTAATGCTGAAGCTTCGATTTCCTGCATTCTCAGCGAAACCGGAAGCAATTACTGTCGGGACAGGGACTCCATTTAGTTTTGCTATTTGAAGGATGCGTGATTCCCGTTCACAAGTCCCATGGAGTCGATCCATGCCGCCGCGGTCTATTTGCATGATTAATGAGCGCGGCTTTTCTTTAGTGATCGCTTCAAAACTCCACGTTTCGCGATTTGCTCCTCCGGATAATTGAATAAGATTGGAGACTTCTGTTGCTCCAAAAATTTCCTCTAACTGTAATTCGAGCCAACTGGCTCCGAAAACAGCGTTATCGTTCATTATTGGGAACTCCGGTTGGCTTTCCATGAATTATCTGATCAAGGTATTCGCTCATTCCCATACCTACTTGACCATTGCATTGATATCGTGTCATGGCTTCGGTGATTCGTGTCTGAAGTTCAGTACCGTCGGGAGATTTTCGACGATTTCGAAGCGGGATGAGTGAAATAACCTCCCCTGAAATGTTGTACTCAGTCCCTTCCGTTGTGACAGCCCAACACTCCATTCCAGTTTGGTACCCGTGCTCATTCCATCGAGATTCAATGGTGCAGTTAGTAATAATCTTGTATTCATTTCCTTCTAGGACCATTCCTGAAGCCTTAACGCTATTGCTTTGCTCATCTCGGGAGATAATCGACAACATCATTGCGAAATCTTCAGAAAAGATCATTGGCAGCCAGCGATACCAATTTATTGACTGCCAGTACCTAGCTCCCCAAGATTTATCTCGTAGTCCGAGTCCATTTATTGAGAATGTTTCTGATCCTGCTGAAAATGTTCCTTCCATTTTCCCATGTTGTTCATAGTGAGCCTTGGCAAAGCTTTTGGTGCTGTCTTGGATTAATTCGGTTCCATCTTCATAAGTCGGTTTGCCACCAAACATGGGGGAAACACCAGTCCATGAAAGGTCAACTGCGCAGTCAATGATTGGGTTGTTTTTAAAAGCACTTTTTGGATCTGCCATCTGTTCTGGCTCATCAAGCAAACAAACCTTACCGCCATATAAAACGTTTAAAGATTTAAAGGGTTCGGCGACACTTATTTGAAGTCCGCCAGCATTCATCTCCATATTTGTTGTAATTTTTGGACGGTCATACATAAAGCCAATTTGCCCATTGGGGAGGTATAAGCAGACAGTCATCTCTGCGTAGCCTTCGTTAACCCTATTCCCAAGTCGAAACCAGCCACCTAT
>CAJWRY010000074.1 GCA_913046155.1 uncultured Candidatus Nemicrothrix sp.
GACTACTTTGGCGATGGAAGATTAGTTGACGTTCACATTCGCAGACTACGAAAGAAAATTGAGCCTGAAGATGCGCGACCTCAATATGTAGTCACCGTTCGCGGTTTTGGTTACAAATTGAAGAGTTGAGTAAAAGTGAAATCCCCCAAACGGTCACTCCGTATCAGGACACGGCTAATTTTGACTTTCGGATTAAGCGCACTTTTAATTACTAGTGGAATATCCATACTTACATACTTTCTCGTGCGAGGAAATCTAATTGAGAATAGAGACCAAAGCGCCCTGAGTGTTGCATCAGTTAATGCGAGGCAAGCTGAGCGTAGAATATTTGAAGGAGCTACAGATAAAGCAGTCAGAGATTTTCTTTCAAACCTTCGAGGGGTTCGTGCCGAATCAACAGCAGTATTAAGGCTTGAAACTGACTGGATTTCGGCTGATCCCGTAGTTTTCGCAGCTCCGGATAGTATCGATACGAAGCTATTAGAAATCGTAAATAGCTCACCCGTAGATGGGGCAAAAATGAAATACCGTATGGGGAACGATACCCCTGTGCTCGTAGTTGGCTTTCCCTTGGCAACTCGGAATGCTCTTTATTTTGAAGCAACACCCCTAGACGACATCGAAGATACACTTAATTCTTTAGCAAATATACTTATGCTAGTAAGCGGCGGTGTGTTTGTTTTTGGAATTGCCTTGGGTATGTGGTCAACCAGAAGAGTTCTATTCCCCGTTGAAGAAGTGGGACAGACAGCAAGAGCTATTGCAGTTGGTGATCTTTCAGCGCGTCTTGACGTTGGAAATGATCCCGATCTCGAGATGCTTGCATCAACATTTAATCAAATGGCTAATACATTAGAAAAACGAATTCAAGCGGATGCTAAATTTGCAAGTAACGTATCACATGAGCTTCGGTCACCCTTAACGACAATCATGGCGTCTATTGATGTTTTAAATAGCAACGCAGACTCTCTTGATGAAAGCTCTAAACTTGCCCTTGATCTTTTGAATGCGGATTTAGAGCGTTTCAAACAACTAGTTGAAGATCTTCTAGAGATCTCACGTTACGATGTCGGTGTCAACGCCCTAACGCTAGAGAGATTTCTTATTGTTGAGTTCTTGGAAAGGGTAACCGAGCAGAGAGGCGATGAAGGAATAAATATTGATTTCCCGTTTGAGATAAATGATGTTCTTATCGAAGCTGATAAGAGACGGTTAGCTAGGGTGTTGAGTAATTTACTTGATAATGCTGACCATTATGCGGGGGGTGCCACTCGAATAGAAGTGCAAGTCAATGAGGACACGTTGATGCTTTCCGTTATTGATGATGGGCCAGGGATTAGCAGAGAAGATCAGTCATCAATCTTTGAAAGGTTTGCTCGTGGAACAGAAGGGAGCCGCAGAGGGTCTAGCACTGGGACTGGTTTGGGGTTGTCGCTGGTGGCTGAGCATGTCAAACTTCATGGCGGGTCTGTAGAAGTTTGGAGCGCCAATTCAGATGGAAGTGGATCAATTTTCACCATAACTTTGCCAGGAGTAATTAGATGAGGAAGACACCTATCTTTTTTGTAATGGCATTTTTGTTTGCGTGTTTATCCTGCGGTGTGCCAGAGGATGACAAACCTGGAACAGTCACCTCCCCATTGATTGATCGTACTGAAATTCCAGAGGGTGATTCGGGAGATGGAGAAACCCGAAATGAATACATATACCTATTTAACATAGACAATAGGCTCTCACCTGTACTAAGAAAAATCCCATCTGTTGACTTGAAAGTCACTGACTTGATAAACGAACTGACTGCTGACTTGTTGCCAATTGAGCGCCAAGCAAACTTGAGCACTACAGTCCCCATAGGTCTATCGTTAGCAGGGGTAACGCAAGATAATGATCTTGCGATTATCAACTTTAATGCAGGGGGATTGGAAGTGATCGAAGGAGATGAACTTGCTAAAGCTCTAGCACAGATTGTTTGGACTTTGACAGAAACTGGTGATTTGGATTCCATTATCATTTCAATAGAGGGAGAAATTAAAACTTGGCCCACCCCTAATAGTGGAGACCAGCAACTGTTAAGAAGAATTCAATTCATGAGCTATGCTCCGGAAGTCACGTTGGGGATAACAGGGTAATAAACTTAGAAAGTCTTATTCACGAAATCAAAAGGATAATTACAAAATGGAAGTAATTCTTTCAATTGATGCTGGGACCACAGGAGTTAGATCAATGCTGGTTGATAGGCAAGGGTCTATAGTTATGAGCTCATATCGAGAATTTTCTCAATATTTTCCTCAAGCTGGGTACGTAGAGCATGATCCTATGGAAATTTGGGTAGCTATTGAAGAGACGATAGCCGAAGTTATTCAAAGGTTTGGGTCGCAACCGGTCGCAATCGGTATAACAAATCAGCGGGAGACCATAGTTTGTTGGGATAAGAAAAGTTCACTCCCTCAATGTAATGCTCTTGTCTGGCAGGATAGGCGGACTTCTGAGAGGTGCACTCAATTATTAGAGGATGGTGTTCTCCCCTTGGTGAGGGAATCAACTGGGCTTGTCTTAGATCCTTACTTTTCAGCCACGAAAATTGAGTGGATAATCAAAAATAGAATTGAGCTATCTGAAAGTATTGCTTTCGGGACCATTGACAGTTGGATTCTGTGGAAATTAACCGACGGTGCAGTATTCGCTACCGATGTCACTAATGCGTCCCGCACCATGCTCTTCAACATCCATGATTTATGTTGGGATGATAACCTGCTTGGAATATTTGGAGTTTCTTCAAGTAATTTGCCAGAGGTTTTCCCGTCAAGTGGACATTTCGGAACGACAAAAAATCAATCATTACTCAATGCAGGAATTCCAATTACTGGGGTTGCTGGAGACCAGCAAGCATCATTATTTGGGCAAACAGGTTTTGGAGAAGGAGATGCAAAGAATACTTACGGCACAGGGTCATTTGTTCTCTTAAATACTGGAAGCTCATGTCCCGACCCTGTTGATGGGTTATTGAATACAATAGCGTGGTCGTTCTCAAGCAATGAGAAGAATTCTGTGACATATGCTTTGGAGGGATCAATTTTCTCAACAGGCTCTACCGTTCAGTGGTTACGCGACGGACTGGGAATTATCAAAGAGGCGTCCGAACTTGAAAGCCTTGCACTCCAATGTGATTCAACGGGCGGGGTATTTCTGGTTCCAGCTTTCACAGGTCTTGGTAGCCCCTGGTGGGATTCATCAGCAAGAGGCACCTTAATCGGAATCACGAGAGGGACAGGTCGTAGTGAGATAGCACGTGCGGCGATTGAATCAATGGTTTTTCAAACTCGTGATGTGGTTGAGAGCATGAGGAGAGTGACTGGAAGACCTATAAGGAGTCTTAAAGTTGATGGCGGGGCTTCAGTGATGAACACGATGCTACAACTACAGGCGAAACATTTGCAGGTTAATGTATCTCGACCCGTTTCACATGAGACGACGGCTTTAGGTGCTGCGTATCTGGCTGGACTTGCCCATGGGTTTTGGAAATCAATGGAGGAGATTGCTAGTCTTTGGTCCGTTGAATTCACTGCCCACCCAACAGATCTTACCGATAAAGATGAATTCACATACCAGCAATGGTTGCTTGCCGTCAGTCGAAGCTTAGAGTGGGTTGTTTAGGGTTTAGAGTTCTGTGAGGGTGCTCTTGATCTGGCGGATCGCTTGATTGGTCCTCTGTTCATTCTCTATTAAGGCGAATCGGACGTACCCCTCCCCACCAGGCCCGAAACCAATACCAGGCGAAGTAGCGACTTTTGCTTCTTTGACAAGCCATGAAGCAAATTCAATTGAGCCCATATGGGTATAGGGTTCAGGTATTTTGGCCCAAACAAACATGGTTCCCTCTGGTGGCTGGATTTCCCAACCTATTCTATTCAGACCGTCACAAAGGCTATCTCGTCGACTTTGATATATACTGTTCACCAGTTGTGGGTGATCAGCAGCTTCGTTCATCGTGACAGTTGCTGCTATCTGTATTGGCTGAAATGTTCCATAATCTAAGTACGATTTGAGTTTGGCGAGAGCAGCAATTACTTCACTATTGCCCAGCATAAAGGCAACACGCCAGCCAGCCATTGAGAATGACTTAGTCATTGAATAAAGCTCTACAGCCACATCTTTTGCCCCGTCTGCTTGAAGAATTGACGGAGGCTGATAACCGTCAAAACCTAAATCTGCATAGGCGAAATCATGGACCAGTAAGACATCTTTTTCCTTTGCAAAGTCAACCACTCTTTGCATGAAATCAAGATCAACACATGTTGTCGTAGGATTGTGTGGGAAAGATAAAAGAATAACCTTTGGTTTGGGCCAACTGTATTCCCACCTTTCTTGCATTGAGCTAAAAAAGTCTGTTCCTGTTGATAGGGGAATTTCTCTGACTTCCGCTCCTGCGAAAAGCGGCGCATAGAGGTGTATAGGGTAAGAAGGGGAAGGGACGAGGACTGCATCTCCTGCCTGAACCAGTGCCCACATTAAATGTGAAAGTCCCTCTTTAGCCCCGATTGTGTTAATTGCTTCTGTTTCAGGGTCAAGCTTTACCCCAAATTTATTTTCATACAGTTCACAAATAGCCTCGCGTAATTTAGGCAAACCCCGGCTGAGGGAATACCTATGGTTGCGTGGATTTTGAGCTGCTTCACAAAGCTTTTCAACAGCAATCTCTGGAGACGGGAGGTCTGGATTGCCGAAGCCGAAGTCCATTATGTCATCCCCATTTCTTCTTCCTTCAATCTTGAGATCATTGATAATCGTGAAGACGTATGGGGGTAAATTAGTGATGCGCCTGAACTCCATGTGTTTAGGGTAACCGGTTCCAGCGTCTAGGGCACGAACCGTTAAAGATCTCTATTGAATTTTTTCTTGCGCTGAGGCTATTAGCGCTGCTCCAAGGGCTCCGGCTTCATTCCCAAACATCCCTAGCTTAATTTGGGTTAGCTTTCCGTTATCCCTATGACCTACTTTCCTGAAATAGGCTTGTTGTATAGCTTTCAGTAAGGGATCCCCGATAGAGGTAATTCCGCCCGTGAGGATAATCATCTCGGGATCTAGGATATGAGACAGGTTCCGGAATCCAATTGCTACTTTTTCTCCAAATTCAGTCAAAGTACGCTCGTAAGGCACTGCTTTTGTGTTGTTCTTAGCTATTAGATTGCTTAGCTCAGCCCCTGAGGAATATTGTTCCCAACATCCATAATTGCCGCACGGGCAAGGGCGACCGTTCTCTTCTAATGTCATGTGCCCGACTTCGCCCGCTAATCCGTAGGAACCTCGGAAGATTGAACCACCTAGGATTAGTCCAGCTCCAATACCTGTGCCGAATGAAGCAACTAATAGATTCTCTATGCCTACCCCAGCTCCGATTTGATGCTCAGCCCACGCAGAACAATTCGCATCATTCTCTACGATTACTTGAGTTTGAATCTCCTCTTCAAGGATTTGCTTCAGAGGTAAATTAATAAAGTTCGGAAGATTTGGTGATGACTTTATCACTCCCGTTGGCAGAACATGTCCTGCGCAACCAACGCCTATTGTTTCAATGGTTTTCGTGGTTTCTTTGATAAAGGTCCTTGCTAACTTTACAACTACTGAAATGATCGCTTCTGGTTCATTCGGGTGCTCTTGTTGTTGCAGCGCGGAAGATGAGCCGTCCTCGTTCAGACGAAGAACACGAAGATTTGTTCCTCCGATATCAAATCCGAGATTTGGCATCTAGTAGTTCATGCAGTAGCAACAGAATCGATTCTTGCGCTTAGCGCCTCTAGAGCAGCTCGAACAATTCGTGATTCTGCTCTTCGTTTAACGAAACCTGGAATCAGAATCGCAAGATCGGCTGCTAGGTGGTAGGCAACTTCAGTTTTCGTTCCATTGTCAAGAGGTATGAATTCGTACTCGCCTTCAATTTTTTTTGTAATGTCGCCCTCAATTTGCCTCCAAGCAATTCGGAGAGGATTACTTCCGTAGTAGTACCGGAGTGTATAGGTAGTACTTCGACCCATCGCTGCAGCTCGGAATCTAACATCTCCTCCCAAACCACTTTCATCTATTTCGAGGACGGAGACAGATTTTACGTCTTCCGCCCATTCTGGGTAGCTTTCAAAATCGGTGATCACATCAAAACATTGCTGGGGTGTTGCGTTAATGATTTTTCGCTCGGTGGCGTGATCGCTCATGCTACCCCTTCCGGTTGGTTCTTTTCTGAAATCTACCATTCATAATAGCCCACATATTGAGACTACCAAGGGCAAATAAGGATGCGAGTATCCCAAACGCGAAGTTGGTACTAGATTGCAAGGAAGCAAGCACAATACTTCCAATAACTTGGACCCCAAGTGAACCATAAAGAATTAGCTTTACTCTCTGTGGCGTGTTCTGAGGAAGTTTAATTAGATCAATAGTTGTGATTATCTCATATCTGCTTTTGGAAACTGATTGAGCGAATGCTCTCATCCCAAGGAGTACTCCAACAGAGAACATAGTTAGAGATACGATTACGTAAACGATCTCAAATGACGACTGTATTGATGCGATAACACCTGTTAGTAAAAATAAAGCGGTACCTATTCCAGAAAGTTTAATTAAGTAGTCTGATTTAGCATGATTCATTACTTGGATTATCCCATCAATTTTTGTTCAGCTTTAGAAGTGAATCATGAAATCGCAAAGCGAGATTATCATATGAGAATTTTGTTTCGGCTCTTTGCCTGGATAGCAGTTTCATTTCTTCATACCTGGTTTCGTCATCAAGGATTTCACAGATTGCTTCTTTGACGCTGCCTACATCTTTTGGACTTGATACTACTTTCCCTGTCCTTCCCTCCAGTACGGCCTCTCCTGCTCCCCCACTCTTGCCGGCGAGCTGAGGTATTCCTGCTGCTGCCGCTTCTAAGAAAACGATTCCAAAACCCTCTTGTTCTAAGCCTCCCCACCTGACCCTACAAAGCATAGAAAACAAATCGGCAAGTCCATATAGATTTGGTATGTCAGCATCTGGGACATGGCCCAAAAAAGTGACTGGAGCTTTTTTTCGCCTGGCAATACTTTCTAGCCTTCTTTGGTCTCGTCCAGTGCCTGCTATGAGGAGTTTCAAACGAGGACGGCTCGTCTGTAGATCTGCACAGGCTTTAATCAGCACGTCCATTCCTTTTCTAGGAACAAGCCTACTTAAAGTGAGGATGACCTCATCAGCTTCACTTAGTTCATATTTGGA
>CAJWRY010000075.1 GCA_913046155.1 uncultured Candidatus Nemicrothrix sp.
AGCATTATTGTGAGTTTTATCAGCTAAAGTCTTTGTGCCTTTACTTGCCTTAGAATCGGAATTCATTACTTCAGATTAGTGCGATGTGCAAAGGTCTTGCTTCATTACTGGCTCTCCTGTCTTTCAAGGAACTCGTAAACTTCAACCATATCTACGCCAGGAAAACGTGAGAAGCTTCTCGCTGGCAACGGTAATCCCGAGGATACGTTACTTCTGTCTCTAGCTGAAGGCCATGCTACCCCTTGCCAATGCTGTCTTACGCTGGGTCTTGGAGTATTGCAACAATCTTTATCTGGGCAATGCGATGTTGAGAATCTTTTTGTATCGCTGCCTCGAAACCATTTTGCCTGATCTGCTGTTGTCCCTATAGTCACAGCATGATAGGGCACTCTGTCTGCTTCAACATGAGTTACACACCAATACTTTCCAGAAGGTGTATCCGTGTATTGATAGTGCAAAGAAAGTGAGTCCTGTGTATGGAAAGCCTGCCGAGTTCCCCAGTTCCTGCATAAATGTTCACCCTCAATTGTTCCGTCGGTACCTTGGGGAAGAGGAACACCGTCGTTTTCATAAGCTTTCCAAACAACTCCTTCATCATCTGACCTAAGGAAATGCAGAGTCAAGCCAAGGTGCTCTGTCGCTAAGTTAGTCAATCTATGTCCTGCCATTTCGTAAGAAATATAAAATATCTCCTGTAAATCTTCTATAGATATGTCCATAGATTCATATGCTTTTTGCAAAAAATCCACTGCTGGCTTTTCAGGAGCAAGGATTGCGGCTGCGAAATAGTTTGATTCCACTCGTTGCCTTAAGTAAGTTCCGACATCATCCGCAACCTCGTGATTTAGGGCGTAATGACCGAGTGTTTGAAGCACGACAGAGCGTGAGGCACGAGTTGATAGGTCATTCCTTTGAGGAATGTAGATAATCTTTTCTCTCTGATCAGTTATTGATCTGGTCGTTTGAGGTATATTTTCAGCGCGTTTCACGGAAAATCCAAAATAGTCACACACGTCCATAAGAATTCGCTCAGACACTGGACCTGAACCCGGATAATCAAGAGAATTTAAAATGCTCTGAGCAATTTTTTCTATTTCCTGATAGTAGTTATTCCTGTCACTCATCTCACTTCGTAGGTCTTTATTAGAATTACGGGCAATATTTTTAGGTGTGTTTGGATTTGAAATCGTGAATGAATTGTCCTCCTCAAGGGCTGAATACAATCCGATGATATGTTCCAGAATTTCGTCTGGCATTCTTGATGAAGGCCTAAGGTAAGGCAATTTTCTTTGTTTGTTTTGAGGTTCGTCTTGCAATCTTCGAAGTTCAATTTCTAATCCCGCTCTTCTACTGGGTGGCTCAGGGTCAAGGAGGTCCGACGGGGTGCAGTCCAAGGCAGAAGCAAGTTCCCTGATCAGAGTGACCCGCGGTTCCATAATGCCATTTTCGAGTTGGGAGAGATAAGGGGCGGGTTTGTTTATAATTTTGCCAAGTTGAACTAGGGTATAGTTATTCCTCTTACGGTAATATTTGAGCCGTTGTCCAAACACTAACGAATCCACTTTTCCTCCTAGAAAGATATAAAAAGCATACCCAAATTGATATAATTTTTACCTTTTTTATCATTTTCAATAATTTCTTCATTATTTAGGCATTTTTCGGGTTGATTTTAGTCTAGTTCTGCTGCATCGTATATACGCACGCATTACTTCCCCTCAAGGAGACAACGATGTCTAAATCATTTGAAGAACAGGTCAACGAACTCGATAAAGAATGGAAGGAGAACGACCGATGGGATGGTGTCGTTCGTGACTACTCAGCGGAGGAAGTTATAAACCTTCGAGGCTCAGTTGATATTGAATATAGCCTCGCACGGCGCGGTGCAGAGAAACTCTGGGAGAAGCTAAACAGCAACGCCTACACTCACGCAATGGGTGCGCTAACAGGCGGGCAAGCCGTCCAAATGGTTAAAGGCGGGCTTGAAGCCATCTACCTCTCAGGTTGGCAAGTCGCTGGCGATGCAAACCTAGCCGAGCAGGTCTACCCAGACCAAAGCCTCTATCCCGCAAATTCAGTACCTACAGTTGTCCGAAGGATAAACAACGCGCTTAGAAGAGCTGACCAAATTGAATGGAGCGAAGGCAACAGAGATCGTGAATGGCTCATCCCTATCGTCGCAGATGCCGAAGCTGGTTTCGGTGGGCCTCTTAACGCATTCGAACTCATGAAATCAATGATTGAAGCTGGTGCAGCCGGAGTTCATTGGGAGGACCAATTAGCTAGCGAAAAGAAATGCGGTCACATGGGCGGGAAAGTCCTCGTTCCGACCCAGCAACACATTCGCACACTGACAGCAGCTCGTTTAGCTGCAGACGTAATGAACGTACCTTCAGTTGTTGTCGCTAGAACCGATTCTCTCGCAGCCACACTCCTAACTAGCGATGTTGACGAACGAGATCAAAGGTTCTGCACCGGGGAACGCTCTGCAGAAGGATTTTTCCATGTTAAGAATGGAATGGATGTCGCTATTTCACGTGGCCTCGCATATGCACCATATGCCGACCTCGTCTGGTGTGAAACCAGCACTCCGGACTTGGACGAAGCCAAACGCTTTGCTGAAGCGATGAAAGCGGAGTTCCCAGACAAGATGCTGGCATACAACTGCTCACCGTCATTCAATTGGAAAGCTGCGCTTGATGATGACACGATAGCTAAATTCCAAAGAGAGCTAGGTGCCATGGGTTATCGATTCCAATTTATTACGTTGGCAGGATGGCATGCATTAAACGCCTCAATGTTTGAACTATCCAAGGCTTACACTGACAGGGATATGACAGCATATGTGGAACTTCAGCAGCGAGAATTTGCTATGGAAGATGATGGGTATAGCGCTACACGTCACCAACGTGAAGTTGGAGCTGGTTATTTTGATCAAGTTGCAACTGTCATCTCCGGTGGAACAGCCAGCACTTTAGCGCTGAAAGGCAGCACTGAGGAAGAACAGTTCTGACACATATCCCATCAAGCACTAATGTAGAGCTTGCTGAACAAGGGGTGTAAATGAGCTCACAAAAGACAATTAGAGGCCCTCTAGCGATAGAGTCCGCGTTATGTTCATTTATTGAAACGAAAGCTCTTGACGGGCTTGCAATTGAGCCTCAGGAGTTTTGGGACAAGTTCGGAGCATTTCTCAAAGAATACAAAACGCTCGCTGATCAATTTCTAAAATCAAGAGATGACATCCAATCATTAATCGACCAATGGCATATCGAACACAGAGATCAAGCCCATGATGATGATTCCTACAATTCCTTCTTAAATGATATTGGCTACATACTCCCAAGACCTAATACTGTTTCTGTAAATACGACTAATGTTGACCCTGAAATTGCGGCTGTCGCAGCTCCACAACTTGTAGTCCCAATTGACAATGCTCGATACGCGCTAAATGCCGCAAACGCACGATGGGGAAGCCTTTATGACGCCTTATACGGGACTGATATCATCAGTGATGCAGATGGTGCTGAAGCAACCGGACCCTATAACCCGAAAAGAGGGGCAAAGGTCATTGAATACACGCGGACTCTACTTGATAAACATTTTCCACTAGATTCACTTAGCCACAAGGATTCACATAGCTACCGGATAGTCAATCAAAGCTTGGTAGTAGCTACCACCAATGGGGACGGGACATTACTAGATAAAGAGCAGTTCATTGGCTACACCGGCGATATGGACAATCCAGATTCAATATTTCTACGCAAAAATAATTTGCACATAGAGATTATTATTGATGCAAAAGACCAAATAGGTTCCACAGATTCAGCAAATATAGCCGATGTGATGGTTGAGTCCGCTGTTAGCACAATCATGGACTGCGAAGACTCAGTAGCCACTGTTGATGCAGAAGATAAAGTCACGGCATATGCTAATTGGCTTGGCTTAATGAAAGGAACCCTTGAAACTAGTTTCGTAAAAGGGTCTCAAACCATAGTCAGGAAGTTAAACCCTGATTCAGCAATCACTCTAGCCAACGGAGAACAAGGCACTATCAGAAGACGGTCACTCCTTCTCGTTCGAAATGTAGGCATGCACCTCACCACGGACATGATTACCATTGACGGCGAAGGCGTGCACGAGACATTAATTGACGCTGTAGTGACAACTCTATGTGGCATGCATGATCTGATAAAAGCCGAGCACCTCAAAAACAGCCCGGCTGGATCAATCTACATCGTTAAGCCAAAAATGCATGGCCCTGATGAAGTCGCAATGGCTGACGAAATGTTCTCAACCATTGAATCTATGCTCAGCCTGAACCCCAACACCATCAAAATCGGGATCATGGACGAGGAACGACGTACGTCGCTAAACTTACTGGCTTGCATTGAGGCAGCATCTGAACGTGTCGTATTCATCAATACTGGATTCCTCGACAGGACTGGTGACGAAATCCACACCAGTATGGAAGCTGGACCGGTTGTCCCCAAGACTGAGATGAAAACTCAACAATGGCTTACAGCATACGAAGATATAAATGTTGATGAAGGCCTCGAAGCTGGGTTACTGGGCCACGGTCAGATCGGTAAAGGCATGTGGGCGCGTCCCGATGACATGTCGGACATGCTTGAAGAAAAAGTTTCACACCCTCTTGCAGGAGCAAGTTGCGCATGGGTTCCTTCACCTACTGCGGCAACACTACATGCACTACATTACTTTGATGTGAATGTCTCTGCTGTACAAAGATCGTTTGAGGACAGAGAATTAACTAGTCGTGAGCTTATGCTTCAAATTCCGATATTAGAAGCAGGTAGAGAATTAAGCCCACAGGAAATTAATTCTGAATTGCGAAACAACGCACAGGGCATACTGGGATATGTATCCCGATGGGTAGGTCAAGGCGTTGGCTGCTCAAAAGTACCGGACATAAATGATGTTCAACTAATGGAAGACCGGGCAACACTTCGAATATCAAGTCAGCACATAACAAATTGGCTTCATCATGGGGTAATTACTGAGGAGCAAATCGAAAACACTATGCAGGAGATGGCAGCTCTGGTGGATGATCAGAACAGCGATGACCCTGATTACATACCGATGTCTGATGATTTAAGCGAGAGTATTTCGTTTCAGGCTGCTCTGGCACTGATTTTCGAGGGACGAGACCAGCCAAACGGCTATACAGAATTTCTTCTCACTGAACGGCGACAAAGAATGAAAGCCTCGTTAAGAAAGTCATCAGACATTTAAATCTGCGCCCCCGGCAGGAGTCGAACCTGCGACCTACGGATTAGAAGTCCGTTGCTCTATCCAGCTGAGCTACGGAGGCCTCCTATAAGACTAGAGGTTAAAATAGAGAAGTTGCTATCAGAATGGACGATCGCCAAGAATTGTTGTCCTCTCCATTCGCCTGTGAGCTGGAAGAAAATCATCAGTTCCGGTGTGCTGTACACAACGGTTATCCCACAGAACCACCGTAGTCTCATCCCACCTAACTCGGATTTGGATGCTCGGGTCTCTTATTGCGTTTTCTAAACGTCGCAAAAGCATAATGCTTTTATTTTCAGCGACCCCATCTATATAAGCTGTGAAGAAATTATTCGTAAATATTGCCTTCTCTCCGGTTTCCGGATGGGTGCGAATCACCGGATGACTGACCAGGGGATATTTTTTTCTTGTTGATTCAATATCCTTTTTGTCAAGGACGTGATGATTTTTCTTAAACCAGTCATGAGTGGCAGTTAACTCAGATACTGCGCTTTTCGTTTCTAAATCCAGCCTATTATAAGCCTCAACGGCATTGGCGAAGCAGGTATCTCCTCCGACTTCTGGTACCACTACTCCCCTGAGGATAGATCCCATAGGTGGTTTCTCTCGATAAGTAACATCTGAATGCCAATCGGTTGCAGCATAATGTGTTTTCCCCGTTAAACCTCCTGACTCCAGAACTAGTATTTCTTGATAGTCGACGTGTTTCTTGGCAAATGGATGGATTTCAAGGTCCCCAAAGTGTTTTGAAAAGTTGACATGTTCTTTAGAAGTTAACGACTGGTTGCGCACAACCAGTACCTTATGTTCGAGCCATAATCTTTGAAGATCATTGATTGCTTTACGACTAAGATTTCTTAAATCAATTCCTTGTACTTCAGCTCCAAAAAAGTTATTTAGTCTTACTACTTTCATGAGAACTAGACCGGCTTAGTGCCGATTATTGTGACGCGCTCAACATGTCTATTCTGTGGGTAGAAATCGTTGGAGGCCTGATGTTGCACAATTCGATTGTCCCACATGACAACAGTGTCTACCTCCCATTTGATTCTGCACTGCACAGAAGGGCTCTGTATAGCATGGTGCAAGCTTTTGAGGAGATACTCGCTTTCCTCGTTAGCTATTCCCTCAATATGAGAAACAAAAGGTTTATTCGTGTATATCCCCCGCTCCCCTGTCTCAGGGTGTGTTCGAATTACTGGATGTCGAGCTGGAGGGTATTTCCTTTGTTTCTCCTCTCTTTCTTTCGCTGACATATTCCGTCCAAATGTTTTAGAAAAGTCGTGGATTGCGTACAGAGAATCGACTCGATCTTTTATTTTGGGATCTAACCGATTGTAAGCTTCTGCAGTGTTCGCAAATGAGGTATCTCCACCGACTTCAGGGATTGTTCGCCCACGCAAGATTGACCCCATTGATGGTTTTTGGCGCCAAGTTACATCTGAATGCCAATTTGAAGCAGCGTATTGAACTTTGTCGTTAGAGATGATCTTTACTATCTCTGGATATTTTTTGGGGTGTGGAGCGAACGGGTGTACTTCTAGCTTTCCAAAGTTTTTCCCAAATGCGATATGTTCCTGTCTGGTGATATCTTGATCCCTGAAGACAAGCACCTTATGTTTAAGCCATGCTTCTTTGATTGCTTGTATCTCTTCTTTAGTTGTTTGAGCAAGATTGATGCCTGTAATCTCGGCGCCAACAAATCCTGTGAGCGGATGAATATCCAATACCCCCCCTTATAAGTACATAGTTCTAAGCAATCTTTTTAAGATTATCTGCTAAATGTTGTCACGTTAAGTCCAGAATGGCTTTATCATAAGGTGTTGCCCGTTATTCGGGCCATGGTGGCCGTAGCTCAGCCTGGTAGAGCCCCTGTTTGTGGTACAGGTGGTCGCGGGTTCAAATCCCGTCGGTCAC
>CAJWRY010000076.1 GCA_913046155.1 uncultured Candidatus Nemicrothrix sp.
CTTTAGCGAACGAATTCCGTCCTTTGGTAATTGTCGCTGGGTATTCCGCATATCCGCGTAAAGTGAACTTCGCCAAGATGCGTGAAATAGCTGATTCAGTTGATGCGTTGCTAATGGTTGACATGGCTCACTTTTCTGGTCTTGTAGCGGGAAAGGTTTTCACTGAAGAATATGATCCTATCCCCCATGCTCATATCGTCACCTCAACGACTCATAAATCATTACGAGGACCGCGTGGTGGAATCGTACTTTCTAATGAGCCAGGCTTAGCCGAGCACATCGATAAAGGGTGCCCGATGGTCCTTGGAGGTCCTCTAGCAAATATTATGGCTGCTAAAGCAGTTGCATTTGCCGAAGCAAAATCATCCAGCTTCCAATCATATGCTCAGCAGGTAGTAGATAACGCTCGCGCTCTTGCCGAAGGCATTGAGAAGAGGGGGGGCAGGCTCGTGACAGGAGGAACTGAAAATCATCTAGTCCTCGTTGATGTCAGGAGTTTTGACCTCACAGGGAGGCAAGCTGAAAGCGCTTTGGAGGAGGCGGGAGTGATAGTTAATCGAAACTCTATTCCCTTTGACCCCAACGGCGCTTGGTACACATCTGGAATTAGGTTAGGGACTCCAGCGTTGACAAGCATTGGAATGTCGTGCGAAGACATGGATGAAGTAGCTGATATCATCTGCTCCACGCTAACTTCAGCTGGTCCTGCAACTACCCCTTCCGGAGATCGGTCGAAAGCTAAGTTCATTCTTTCTGATGTTGTGCAATCTTCTGCTAGAGAAAGATCTGCGAAACTGTTACGAGAGAACCCTCTCTATCCAGAGGTTACCTCACTCATCTGAATTTTTGAATTATTGCATTTTCTCCAGATTAAGTCTGTGAAATAGTTTCCAAGCAGGTGTGGGCTGGTCCCAAGTGTGGATTAGAGACTACGAACCAAAGTATTAAGTCTTTATCTAAAGGGCTTTAGGATTCTAATTCGCTAATCTTCTGAATACGCTCGGCATGTCTGCCGCCCTGAAATTTAGCTTTTAAGAAAGCAATCAGCGACTCACGAGCTATTTCTGGGCCTATCAGGCGCTCTCCGAAGCAAATTATGTTTGCGTTATTATGCTCACGGGCAAGGTGCGCTGACGTTACGTCATGAACCGTTGCAGCCCTTACTCCAGAAATCTTATTTGCAGCCATACCAATACCTATACCACTCCCACAAACAAGTAAGCCTAAATCTGCTTTTCCTTCTGTTACAGCTTGACCCACTGCAGCCCCGTAGTCTGGATAATCTACTCGGTCATGACTGTTTGTCCCGAGATCTAATGTTTCGTAGCCTAACTCTTCCAAGAAGCCAACCAAATCTGTCTTCAAAGCGTAACCCGCATGATCACAACCCACCGCAATCTTTTCCATATAGTAGAAGCTAGTTCTTCTTAGCAGGGGATGTGATGATTTAACAGATCCTCGTAGCCGTAACCCAGAAAAGACTATTACAGCACACTTAAGATTGAATCTTTTGTAATTGGGCCTTCTCTGAGAACCTCTACGCGTTCCTTTGAGAGATCAAGAATCGTTGAGGCGGATCCATAAGCACATTCTCCTCCATCAATCATCAAATCAACGGCTTCAAAAGCCTTGGGCATGCCTGAGATACGAAGCGGAGTGGGTTCTCCATGGAGATTTGCGCTGGTAGCAGCAATAGGACCCACAACTTTACAAAGTGATTGGATGAAACCATGATCGGGACTCCTCACCGCAATAGTGCCGTCTTGAGCTACAAAGTTATTGGATGCTTCAACAGCGTCCGGCAGAACTAAGGTGAGTGGACCTGGCCAAAACGCTGTTGCAAGTGTGCGCAGACTTTCGCTTTCAAACGAACTGACAGTTCCGACTTGGCTGATATCGCTCAAGAGCAACGGAAGGGGCATTCCTAAAGGCCTGTCTTTCATTTCATAGATGCGGTTAAGAGCCTCCGAGTACCGAGGCAATGCCCCTATTCCATAAACAGTGTCTGTGGGAAATATTGCCACGCCACCCGCTAATAAGACTTCTGCTGCGCTGGCTAAAACCCCACCGTCTTGTGAAGATAGCTCTAATCGCTGCATATGCAACTCACTATTCTTTTTCTTCCTGTTAGGTCGTCAGTAATCTCCACATCGGAATAACCCTGACCTACGGCTATTTCGGCGACGTAATCAGTCTGATGAGGAGCCATTTCTAGTATGACTATCCCACCCGCCGATAGCCATAATGGGGCAGAGGATAATATTGATTCGACATGTTCAGTTCCTCTTTCGCCAGCATAGAGGGCTTGATGGGGTTCATAGTTGGTTACTTCGGGTGGAAGCGCCTCCCCGTAGGCTATGTAAGGCGGATTTGAGACTATGAGCTGAAAAGAATCTTTTAAATCATCCGGAAATTGGTCAAACCAATTACTTTCAAAGACTTTCACCTTTACAGCATGATTCCCTAAGCCTGTCAGGTTTGCGGAGGCCACTTTAAGGGCGTCAGGTGAGTTGTCAACTAAATATACTTCGACGTCATCACGTTCCTGAGCGAGGGCCAGTCCAATAGCCCCTGAACCAGTTCCTAAGTCGCAGACCCGAAGCGGCTCATCTCGTTGGCATTCGTTAAGGCGGTCATGAGCAACATCGACTACGATTTCGGTCTCAGGTCTTGGAATCAGTACTCTGCTGTCAACCAGTAGGTCAAGGTTTCTAAATGACCATGACCCTAATGCGTATTGGATGGGTTCACCGCCCAGCCTTTTATTTAAAATTTTGTCTAGGTGTTTCGCTCCTAGTCGTGGGGCTTCAACATTAAGATTTGCGATCAGTTCCTCTCGACTGTACCCAGATGCAACTTCTAGGATCCAATCAGCCTCTACTCTGGCATTAGGCAGACTTTTTGCTTCTAAGGCAGAGATAGTGTTGTCAAGTAGTTCTGCCCATGTGTCTTTACTTTCGTTTCCATGATTTATTTTCTGAGAGTCACTCATCATCTTCAAGAGTTGTCAGTTGTGATGCTCTTTCATTTTCTGCTAGAGCATCTGTCACTTCATTGATGTCCCCACTGAGTATGCGATCGAGTTTGTATAGGGTAAGGCCTATCCGATGATCAGTAACTCTATTTTCTTTGAAGTTATACGTCCTGATTTTCTCTGACCTCCCCCCACTGCCCATTTGACCCTTGCGGGAAGCCGATTGCTCAGCTTGTATTCTTTCTTGCTCAGCTTGAAGAAGCCTCGATCTCAACACAACCATGGCTCGGGCTTTATTCTGAAGCTGACTCTTCTCATCTTGCATCGATACGATGATTCCTGTCGGCTTGTGAGTTATCCGAACGGCTGAATCTGTTGTATTTACCGATTGCCCACCTGGCCCTGAGGACCTGAAAACATCAACTTGCAAATCAGACTCTTCAATCCTTATATCTATTTCATCGGCCTCCGGCAAGACAGAAACCGTTGCCGAGGATGTGTGGACGCGACCTTGGGTCTCAGTGACTGGTACCCGCTGGACTCTATGAGGCCCACCTTCATATTTCATGTTACTCCAAACATCATTACCTTTTAAAATGAATGTAATTGTTGTAAATCCCCCCATATCAGATGGTTGGCTGTTAAGAACCTCTAGTTTCCAACCTCGCTTACTAGCGAAGCTTGCATACATTTCATATAAGTCACGAGCAAAGAGATTTGCTTCTTCTCCTCCTTCAGCACCTCGGATTTCTAAGATGACGTTTTTGTTTTCATTTGGGTCCTTTGGGATAAGGAGTTGCCGTAGTTCAATTTCAAGTGATTCGAGAGTTGTTTGTGCTGCATTTATTTCATCGCGAAGCAGTTCGCGGTCAGTCCCATCAGCTTCAGTCAACATTTCTTTGGCTGTCTCAATATCTTCATTTGATGACCTTATATCCCGTATACATTTCACTATATTTTCGAGTTCGCTATACCTTTTCGCAACTTTCGCGTACTCCACTTGGTCCGCTAGTAGATCCTGATCGCCAAGTCGGTCTTGTATATCAAGAAATTCCTGTTCTAGTTCTTCGTGAAGATCTGCCATGAAGTGAGAATAGCCTCATTTGCTTTAGGACTGTTACGTTCAGTCATTAGTTTAGTAATCCATATCAGGAGCAGTAGGCCATGGCTCTGGCACTGTTATAAACGATACTGGTACTTTTAGGTGCTCTGCTTGACGCCGGATAGCAGAATAGTCATCCTTCTGCGGGTGCAAAAACCAGATTTCGTCTGCAGGGTAGGAATTGAGTAGCTGAGCTGTTACCGGGACTGCTTCTAAGTCAGCGCCGGTGTAAGCAGTCAGAAGGATTACTTGATTATTTTTCTTTGCGATAGCGGATGCAGGAACAGAGTCAGAGACATCCATTGCTTCTACCGGAGACGGAACGCGTTCCATATCTGTCACGCCAATTTCAGAATTGGCACTCATGACCTCATGGATAAGCCAATTTGACCTTGCCACTCTATTGAGCGGGTGGACAACGCTGTCTTTATGGCGATACTTAGATACTTCTTGACTAATGCGCGCCAATGTTGTTTCAACAGGTTCGTTGTAATTGACTATTTTGTGTGCCTCTCGGTCATAAGTTCCAACACCTACTTCAAGATGACTCTCACCACTGGGCTTAGTGACTACCTCGGCAATTGGTAGTCCCTTAAGCTCTCCTTTGACTTTTCCATGCTCAAATGTCACAACACAATGGTTATCCTCAAGCATCCTTCGTATTAGAGGGTCTATAGATTGGCTCTTAATTTCGTCTAGTCCGCTCTGAGGGTGAGGAGCCAGAGAATCATCATCAATAATCCAAAGACTGCAATCATCTTGAAGTCCTGCAATTTGTACCAAAACCTTGTCGTCAGGCTCATCAAGAATCAAGCTCCAGGACGTTCCAAAATCCGTGATTGTGAGCGCTATTGCTAATGCCGAAACCTTTTCATTTTTAGCGTACACGAAAGTGTTCTCTTCATTTCTAACCAGAACAGCTGAATTTTTCACCTCAACGTCAAAGTCTTGTTCTGGAAATGTTCTTGCAACAAGAGCGCGAGCTTTAGCAATATTCAAATGCTCAAGTTGAGTGGAATCAACCATTGTGTGTTAGCGAGATTAGTATTTATTCTTCGGAGTCTGATGAGCGTTTACGCTTGCCATATCTCTTTTCAAAGCGCTCAACCCGACCAGCGGTATCAACAATTGTCATTGTTCCTGTGAAAAACGGGTGGCTAGTGGACGATATAGGCACCTTAGCGAGAGGATACTCCTCTCCATCTTCCCATCTGATTGTTTCATCTGTTTCGATAGTGGATCGAGTTATCCAAGATTCACCAGATGAGGTGTCTTGGAATACAACTGCCCTGTATTCGGGATGAATATCTGCTTTCATTCTAACTCCATACAAATTTGTGTTTTTAGCGTATCTTTGGACCGCAATTTATGCACCCACAGAAGCAATTCTTTCTATGGGCTCTTATCAAGGAGCTGAGAATTATCATCTGTCTGCGAAATCTGCTGAATTAGATACTCCATACCATCCGTTGGTGAGCCTGCTGCAATAGCTTCTCGTATCTTGCTTCGTAATTGCAGCAAGCTTTCTTGTTCTGCTTCCGTGTTGAAAGATTCCTCATTCTGAGTATTGGATTTCCTCAAGTCAAGTGCTGGCGCAACGTTAGCGTCAAAGATTTCTTGCGCCAGATAAATTTCTGAGGTGCTTCCTCCGAGTAGTTCCTGAACTAGCATTTCATCTAATCGCGAGGTCGTACCGCTCATGACGCTCGCTATAACAGTGAGTGAACCGCCTTCTTCAAGCTTTCTGCCAGCGCCAAAGAACCTCTTAGGAAGATACAAAGCAGACGCATCAAAGTCACTCGAGTTACTTCTTCCATTGTTGCTGGATATTTGGTTATACGCTCTGGCAAGCGAAGTCATTCCGTCGATGATCACAGCAACATCTTCACCCAGCTCTACCATTCTTTTCGCTCGTTCAATAGTCAATTCTGCTATTGCAACATGCTCTTCAGGTGATTGATCAAATGTTGAAGCGACTACATCTGACTTGATTAACCAACGTTTCATATCTGTGACTTGCTCCGGTGGAGTATCAACTAACAATACGAGCTGTTTAACTTCTGAATAATTACTTTCAATTGATTGTGATATTTCTTTAATTAATTCTTCGCGACCTGATCTAGGGTCAGCGATAATCAAAGCTCTCTGGCCTTTACCGATTGGTGCTACTAAATCTAGCGATCTTGAGGTCATGCTTTCTGGGTCCTCGGGACGTTCTAATTTAAGTTTTGTATTTGGATATACAGGGGTGAGATCTGCGAAGTCTGGACGGTCAAGTGCGCCATCCACTTGGATTCCGTTTATTGCATCAAGCTGAAGTAAAGCTGGATTCTTTTCTGATCGATTTGCAGGTCGAAATGCGCCAAGCAGGTGATCTCCTTTTCGAAGCCCATATTGACGAACGAATTTTACTGGCACATATACATCATCTCTGCTTGGAAGAAATCCATTTACCCGCAGAAACCCGTAACCGTCATCTCTGAGGTCTAAGTGACCCTCAGCTGTTACGGGATCACCTGCCCATTCCTCCATAGCTTCTTTGCTTTTCCCCTTCCTTCGTCCTTTTCGTCCATTGTTCTCTTCGTTGCCGTTAGTTGTATTAACGTCTTGGGTTGCTTCTGCACGGGCATCTGCCATTGGATCGGCAGAATAAGAAGCGTTAGCTGCCGAGCTCTCGTCTTCGGACTGGTTACCGGAGGGACTTTCTCCACCTGCCAATTCAATAATTATGTCTACTAGATCTGATTTTGTAGAACGGGAAGTTGGCTTCCCACCCATGGCTTTTGCGATAGCCATTAGGGATTCCTTGTCTTTCGATTCAAGGTCTTTACGATCTGGAGATTCAGTTGTCATTATCCTCTTCA
>CAJWRY010000077.1 GCA_913046155.1 uncultured Candidatus Nemicrothrix sp.
AACACCCGAACCAACACCCGAACCAACACCCGAACCAACACCCGAACCAACACCTACTAACGGAGAATAGTTCACCACGTGAGCAGGAATTCTTTCTTGCAGATAGCCTTTAATTGTGACGGAAAATTACCTTTCCACTGATGTGATCATCGTTGGGGCTGGGCCTGCCGGTTGCGCTGCGGCCATTGATTTATGCCGGCATGATCTAAATGTCATAATCCTAGACAAAGCTGCTTTCCCTAGAGATAAGTGCTGTGGAGATGGGTTGACGACCGATGCTTTAAGAATTCTTGATGAACTTGGTTTACGCCCAGAATCAATTACAAGTTGGAATGCTGTGACTGACGCGATCATTTACTCACCAAAAGGGGAAAGAACAGTGCTTCCCCTACCGGAAGGAAAAGGTCAATTCGCAGCAATAGCTCCTAGAATTGAGCTTGATCATCAACTACTTCAGCTTGCTACATCTCGGGGAGCAAAGTTACTTAGCCCATTGGGATTTTCTAACCTTGAACAATTTGATGATTTCGTAAAAGTAGAGACAACTGATGGAACGAATATCTTGGCGAGGTATGTGATTGCAGCTGATGGGATGTGGTCTAGTGTTAGGAAAGCAGTAAACAACGGGATAGAGGGATACCGAGGAGACTGGCATGCTTTTAGACAGTATTTTTCCAATACTGGCCCTAACGCTCAACATTTAACTGTTTGGTTCGAGCCAGATTTACTTCCCGGATACGTTTGGCTATTTCCACTTCCTGGCCAACGCGCAAATGTGGGTTTTGGTATCTTGCGAGACCGCAATCATAAGCTTAAAGATATGGGAAGGTTATGGAAGGATATTTTGACAAGACCTCATATCAGGGAAATTTTGGGGAATGAGGCAATTGCAGTGGGCACCCATAAAGCGTGGCCTATCCCCACAAGGATGAAGAAACTCGAATCTACTAGTGGCAGAGTATTTTTCACAGGTGATGCTATAGGGGTAGCAGATCCTATGACCGGAGAAGGGATAGCGCAAGCCCTACAATCTGGAAGATTAGCTGCCTCTGCTCTTACGAAGGCAGGACCTTATGATGCTTCTAAGGCAAGGTCGCAATACCGTTTATCTCTTGATAAGGCCTTATCAAGAGATCATCAATTCGCAGGCCAACTTCAATCTCTCCTGACATCACCTGTGGCGACTGAACTGGCTATCAAAGCAGCAAATATGAATCGCTGGACTAGACGCAACTTTGCTCGGTGGCTTTTTGAGGACTATCCACGAGCTTTAATATTAACTCCCGATAGGTGGAAGTTTGGAGCGCTGAGCAATGACGGCGCTTATCAAGCTAATGAGCGTAAGATATCAGCAGAAGACGCAGACTTATTACTTATTGGAGAGAGCGAATGAGTGAACCAATTAATATTTCACTCCCGCCGTCAGTTGATGACTTTGACCTGGCCGTTGATACTGGATGGGAGTACCTGCGTTCCTATGAAAATCTAAATCGCATCTTTTACACTGCTTCTGCTATTGGAGATTTTAGTGTGATTTGGCATATGCTCAATCTTGCCCGCCGGATAAATAATCCGGGTCGTAAAGGGTCAATTCTAGAATTGTCTCTTCTACTTGGGGCAGAATCCTTGCTCGTGAACCAAGGCTTGAAAAGGCTTTTTAGGAGGAGTAGACCTGACATGGGTTCTCGAACCCACCCACATAAAATAAGAAAACCCCAAACATCTAGTTTTCCCAGTGGTCATGCAAGTTCAGCCGTCCTTGCCGCATCAATTCTCTCTGAAGGAAGCAAACTGGGGCCAGCTTACAAAGTGTTAGCTGCTCTGGTAGCTACTTCTAGAATCCATGTGAGGGCACATCATGCCTCGGATGTGATAGCCGGAGCAGTTGTAGGCATGATTTTCACGAAATTGATCAAATCAAGGAGATAAGGCTAAACAGCTGAGGCTGGATGTTTATCTACAGATTCAAATTGCATTAGCGCTAAACGAATATCAAGCAATAGATCACTTACTTCAGCAGAAGAGACAATTTCCCTACTTTGGATTCTCTCTAGTTGTTCGTCAATTAAACCAAGGGCTTGGTCAACGCTTTGGGACATTTCCATAGTGGACTCCAATCAACTTGTATGAATCTAATTCAATTTTTTCGCATTTGAAGCGTCTTTTGCAAACCATTCTCAAAAAATGAGCTCACCTGGGAGCGAGGTCTTCAATTGCTTGATACGGGTCAATGCCGCCAAATGGCATTATCATCAATGCAGCAGTGGTAACTCCATTTTCTATATATTGATCAATGTGCTCACGACATTGTTTTGGAGTTCCATGAACTATTAAATCGTCAACAACACTGTCTGGCATGGCTTCAAGAGAGCCTGCACGATCACCGCTATCCCATAGTTTCCAGTGCTCTCCAAGGACGTCTGATCTTCCTAGCCATTCGTGGAACTTCCTGTAGACGGGAACGTTAAGGTAAGAAGCTATTGCCCTTTTAGCCTGCAATCGCACCGTCTCCGAATCCTCGTTTGGGCAAACAAATATTCGTGCGACTATTTCTTTTTTTGGGCCTTGATCGTGGACTATTTTAGAAACAGTTTTAACATCAGCTGCTGATAACCAGTTAATGATTGCACCATCCCCTTCTTGTCCTGCCAGTCGAAGCATTCCCTCCCTTAGAGCTGCAACGAGTATTGGAACTCGTTCAGTTGGAGGTGGCATTCCTAACCGAAAACCTTTTACTTGCATCGTTTCAAATTCTGCATCAACTTTTTCGCCAGTTAATGCGATTTTGAGAAATCGCACGAGGTCACGAGTCTTTTTATAAGGTTCTTGGAAAGGTATTGCGTTCCAAGATTCAACTATAACATTTGATGAAGATCCGATACCTAAGACAAAGCGTGACGGTGCAATGGCAGCCATCGTTGCAACTGATTGTGCCATCAATGCAGGACCTCTGGTGAAAGCAGGGACGATGGCAGTCCCCAGTCGTAATTCTGGAGCGTGAACAGCTCCTAAAACAAGAGGCATAAAAGCATCTGGCCCATTGGCTTCTGAGGACCAGGCCTCTTTATATCCTAACTCCACTAGTTTTCTGAAGCCTGCTTGCTGATTATCTAGTGCCAAAGGCAAAGGCACTGTCATTGCATAGTTACCCATTTTTCTGCCTATTCATATGTGTAGAAACCCTTTCCGGTTTTTCTTCCCAAATGCCCTGCAGTTACCATACGTTTCAGAATAGGAGGCGGTGCGTAAGTAGGCTCTTTGAATTCATCATAGAGTACCTCAGCCACTAATTGGAGAGTATCTAGACCGATAAGATCTGATAACTCAAGAGGGCCCTGAGGATGAGCACAACCAAATTTCATACCCGCATCAATGTCTTCTTTTGATGCTTGTCCCCTATCAAACATGTGCATTGCTTGAAGCAAATAAGGAACTAACAGGCGATTGACCACAAATCCGGCACGGTCAATAGTTCGAATTGGGTGTTTACCCATCACTTCTCGAGTGAAGGTTTCTACTTTATCTAGCGTCTCTTCGGAGGTTACCTCAGAGGCGATCAATTCAACTAAAGGTTGCACAGTCGCTGGGTTAAAAAAGTGCATACCAAGTACTTGTGCTCCGCGATCAGTGGAGTCTGCTATCTCTCCAATAGAAATTGAAGATGTGTTTGAAGCGAGAATGCCATCTTTCTGCACAATCTCGTCGAGTGTTTTGAATACAGATGCTTTAACCGATGGGGATTCTACAACTGCCTCAATCACAAGGTCTCGGTCTGTAAGCTCATCGAAGCTTGTTGTGAAAGCTATTCTGTTTAGAAGGCCTGACCTATCTTCATCCGTCATCTTTTCTCTTGATACTGCTTTTTCTGTGCTCACCTCTAATTTTTTTTGAGCTTGTTCGGCCAGCGAAGCATCAATTTCTACAACGATGGTGTCGCATCCTGATTTTGCTGCTACTTCTGCTATTCCGGACCCCATTGTTCCGCCACCAATTACAGCTACTTTCTTAATAGTCATGAATTATCTCCTTGTCCTTGGGAAGGCTACTAGGGTCTGAAGACTTATGACAAAGATAAAAGAAAAGAGGACAAGAATAGAATTGTCACACCCATGTTGAACAATGAAAGTATGCAAAAACAATTAACTCTCATTGAAACAGAAAATGCTGGTTGGCAATTAAGCGATACTGATAAAGAAGCCGCCAAGCGTGGCCTCGCAGCTTCAAGGAAGGCTCTTCAGGAAGGCCGAAAACGGCTCGCTGACCTTTTGAATGCGGCATAGATCAGCAAACTAAGCGACGTTCATCAACTACAAAGTCGTTAAAGCCTGTTGCATATTTTGCCATTCTTTTGTTGATCTGATGGCGTTCATTGTGAGTAAATACTTCTCATATTCCCCATCGATTTTAAAGTTCCCTTGCATAAATGAAGCTTCCACTGACTTTTCTTGCTGCAAGATGGAGGACACTTCTTTATATGTTGTCGATATAGAACAATTTGGCGAAGGATGCTTTCCTAATTCTGCGTCGGTTATTTTTCCCTTTTGAATATCAATGTAGTACCGAACTTTTCCCTGAGGGGCACCAGATATTTCATATTGACATGTGACGGTTAGGTCCATTGAGGGCAATTCTGATCCCAGTTGCTTCAGGGTCTTTAACCACTCTTCAGTAAAGAGATTTCTCATTATACTCCTTCGAAAAGGTCTGATTCTTGGGCTATAGGCCCTACTCTGCTGAAGGCTAAAATATAGTCGTCCCAAGGGTAAGCCTCAGCGGATTTTTCTGATGGTAGGCCAAACCAAAATGGAGAATCGGGGTCAACCTGGGTTGCATGCGCTAGAAGAGCATCTGTCCTTCGTTGAGAGAACTTTGATACATCAATTTTTGTGGTAATTCGATGGTCTTGTGATGGCCTGTCAAACCATGCTTCATTGAATGGGGATTCAATCTCCAGTTTGATAAACATATTGTGCAGTGCTTCAATACGCGCCCGACTCCAAGTTGTGTAATACAGCTTCAATGGAGTCCATGCTTCACCTAGCTCAGGAAACTTCGTTGGATCGCCTGCAGCGTCCCAAGCTGGCAGGCTGATGTCAAAAACTTTTAGATGATCTGGATGTTGGTAGCCTTGCTGGTCGTCGGGATATGTGACTATCACATGGGGTTTTTCTTCTCTAATGATTTTGACTAGCCTCCCTACCGCTTCATCAAGGGGAGCATTTGCAAAACAATCTGGGTTTGCATTTGCTTCGGTGTCTGGCATTCCCGAATCTCGGTACCCCAGATAATGAACACGTTCATACCCGATGATATTGGCAGCTTCAGCCAGTTCTTCTTGCCGGACTTTTGCCAAATTTTGTTTAATTTCAGGTCTATCCATTGCAGCGTTTAAGATGTCGCCCTCTTCTCCCCCTGTACAGCAAACTAACGTAGCTGTTACGCCTGCGTCAGAGTAAAGAGCAACAGAACCAGCTCCTTTTGACGATTCGTCGTCGGGATGCGCATGAATTGTCATCATTCGGTAGTCACTTAGCACAAAGAATAACTTACACTTGTTTTGTACTGATAATCCACCTGTAGAAATGCATAAAGGCGTTTCGAGCAGTAGGGTCGGCAAGAGATTTACAGGAGATGAGGATTGGAATGAGCGGAAGAGTTGAAGGGAAGGTAGCCATCATTACTGGTGGTGCCAGCGGTATCGGGGAAGGCACTGTTCGTCGCTTTGTTGAGGAGGGTGCGAAGTGTGTTGTTGCTGATATTCAAGAGGATTTAGCGCAGTCTCTTGCCATTGAGTTAGGTGACAACGCTGTTCCATTTGCACTCGATGTTGCTGATGAAGATCAAGTGAAAGCATGTGTAGATTTTGCGGTAAATCAGTTTGGGAAACTTGATGTCATGTTTAATAATGCAGGGATTCTTGGTTCAGTTGGCCCTATTGCTGATATCGAGCGCGATAGCTGGTTACGCACTATTGATGTTCTGCTCAATAGTGTGTTTTATGGGATTAAGCATGCTGCGAAGGTCATGCAGCATCAAGGATTCGGCTCAATCATCAATACTGCTTCAACCGCTGGAGTTCGAGCCGGTTTGGGCCCTCACGTCTACACTGCGGCTAAGCATGCGGTCGTTGGTTTATCGCAATCAGTTGCTACAGAATTAGGTCCGCACGGTATTCGCTGTAATGTGATTGCACCTGGTGGGACAGTCTCGGGTTTGACGGCGCGACTTGTTACCGGTGACCATCAGGATCTAGATAAAGCTTCAAAACTTATTGGCGCTAACAATCCATTGCGTCGTGCTGGCACGCCAGAGGATATTGCTAATGCGGTTCTCTACTTGGCATCGGATGAAGCCAGCTTTACAAACGGGGCTGTTCTTGTTGTGGATGCTGCTGGAGAGAGCATTGCAGACAGAAATAGTCGTTTTGTTGACATGGGTTCTCAAACTGTTCAGGAAGCAAACCGGAGTGGCGTTTAGTCTGTTGATCCTTCAGTAACCAATAGTTCTCCGATTGCTTGTCTGAGTTCGTCTGGGAATTTACATGGTTTCCCTTGGGTTGTGGTACAGCCGACACGCGTATTTTGAATAGCTATAACAGTGTTATCTTTTGTTATTTTCTGAAACCATTGCGCTGAAGCTCTTCTGGTTTGTGTTATTCCGCTTTTGATTAAAAGGCTATCTGAAAGGTAGGCAGGAGATAAGAAGCGGGTTTCGATTTGTGCGACAACTAGGAGGAAACCTTCATTGAGTAGCTGATCAATGCTTTTACCTCTTTGGGAGATGGCGGAAATTCTTGCTTCTTCGAAGTAGTGAAGGTAGTTAGAATGATTTACGTGACCGTAGGAGTCTAATTCGTTAAATCGGACTTTGATTGTAGTTTCGTGCACTTTAGTCGTTTAGAACAAA
>CAJWRY010000078.1 GCA_913046155.1 uncultured Candidatus Nemicrothrix sp.
AATGAAAGAATCAGGCGTTGAAGCACGAGAAATAGCTATTCAATGCCTTTATCGAATTGATGAAACGAATGGTTTCGCTAACATAATCCTCCCAAATCTTTTAGAAGGAAGATCGTTGGACCAGCGAGATAAAAATTTGATTACCGAAATCGTCTATGGAACAACGCGCATGAGGCGATCACTTGATTGGGTCATCGATCGTTATTTAAGTGTTCCTCCACCAACCAAGTTACGTTCCTCATTGCGAGCTGGTGCCTACCAAATACTCTATATGCGAGTTCCAAGCCATGCTGCAGTAAGTGCAACAGTCTCGGCATCATCAAAAAAAAATAAAAGTATTGTCAATGCAATACTCCGCCGCATATCTGAAGAAGCACGAATCAATTGGCCAAATGAAGGTACGAGACTCAGCTACCCAGAATGGATAATTGAATTGCTTATCAGAGATCTAGGGAAAAAGAATGCTTTTGAGATGCTAGAAAAAATGAATGAGGCGCCATCAGTCTCTGTCAGAGACGATGGATATCGCCAAGACCTAGCTTCACAATGGATTACCGATATTATCGGTGTCTCGAAGCAAGACCTTTTATTAGATATGTGCTCAGCTCCCGGAGGAAAAGCAACCGCACTCGCAACGCAAGCCCGTAAAGTTGTAGCTTGTGACATTAATGAATCAAGGCACAAATTGATGCACGAAAATAAGACCAATTTATCCCTAGGAAATCTAACTCAAGTGGTCAGTGATGGCAGGAGTGCACCATTCTCATCGCATGTTTTTGACCACATACTCGTAGATGCGCCTTGTTCTGGTTTAGGCGTATTGCATCGTCGCGCAGATTCAAGATGGAGAATCGAAGAGGGCGATGTGAGAAATTTAGCCAAACTACAAATTGATCTTCTTGATTCATCTGTTCGGCTACTCAAAGATGGTGGCGTGTTAAGTTATAGCGTTTGTACAGTGACGAATCAGGAGACAGTCGACGTTGTGAAGTCATTAGAAAACCTTCACCCAAACCTTATTCCGGAAAAATTATTTCACGAGAGATGGCGAAAAATCGGTAATGGTTTGCAAATTCTGCCCCAAGACTTCGGTACTGATGGGATGTCAATGTTCCAATGGAAGTTAGCAAACTAGATTGAAAGAGATGTCGGGTCCGAACGTCTGTAGAGTTGATACATGGGAAATAAAATAAAACTTTTCGCAAAAATCATTACAGTTTCTGATGGGGTTTCAACTGGTCACAGGGAAGATATCTCTGGCCAAAAAATACAGGAATTCTTAGAGGGTTCTAACTGGGAGATCGTCTCTCGATCGGTGATACCTGACGGCATAGAGAGCGTATCAGAAGAGTTATTAAAGGTAGCTTCAAATTTTCATGGGCTAATAGTGACAACAGGAGGCACAGGTTTTGGTCCTAGAGACTTCACGCCAGAAGGAACGAAACTTGTTCTTGAACGTGAGGCTCCTGGGATAGCTGAAGCCATGAGGTTAATTAACCCGCTCGGGCGCTTATCTCGGTTAGCTGCCGGAACCTTAAACGAGTCTCTTATCATCAATTTACCTGGCTCAACTAAAGGAAGCATTGAGTGCTTGGATTCCGTACTTGATGTTCTCGGACATGCGGTGAAATTGCTTCAGGACAATAGCGACCCTCACCCAAATGACGGACACCATCATGGTTGATGCTAAATTAACTCACGAAGAGCAAATGATGGCACGTGCTATCAATAATGCAACTAAAGCTAGACCAAGATGTATGCCTAACCCTTGGGTCGGAGCTGTTTTGGTCTCCTCAGACGGTCAAGTGTTCGATGGATTCACTCAAGAATTTGGAGGCGAACACGCAGAAACCGTTTGTCTTAATGAAGCTGGAGAGAAAGCGCAAGGAGCAACCCTCTTCGTGACATTGGAGCCCTGTTCTCACATCGGCAAGACTGGGCCATGCGTAGAGCGAATCATCGAAAGTCGTATTAGCCGTGTCGTTATAGGGATGAAAGACCCTGACCATCAAGTATATGGAGAGGGAATTAAGTCCCTGCAAAATGCTGGGATAGACGTGGTCGCAGGTGTATTGGAAACCCTGGTGTCAGATCAACTGGCTCCCTATGTACATCATAGGAAGACAGGCAGACCTTATGTGGTTCTTAAGATAGCAACGACATTAGATGGAAAGGTTGCCGCTCCTGATGGTTCTAGTCAATGGATAACAGGACCGGAAGCCAGGAGAGAAGGCCATAAACTGAGGGCGTATTCGGATGCTATATGCGTCGGGAAAGGTACTGTAATTTCGGATAATCCGCAGTTAACTGTCAGAGACTGGATGCCCGATGATGGAATTCATCAAAACCTTGACCCGAGGCGCGTAGTTCTAGGAAAGGTACCCACGGAAGCTGCAGTTCACCCTTGTTATGAATTCACGGGAGATCTCTTCGGGTTACTAGAGGAGCTTGGAGGTGATGGAGTGCTACAACTTCTCGTGGAAGGCGGTGCTTCAACTTATAAAGCTTTCCATGATTTAGGACTGGTCAACGAGTACCAATTATTCCTAGCTCCTGCATTTATGGGAGGCAGCGATGGAGTGAACATCTTTTCAGGAGATAGCACTCAGGAGATCAGTGATCTCTGGAGGGGAAGAATACAAGACGTGGCTGAGCTCGGAAAAGATATCAAAGTCACCGTAGTCCCAGAACATAATTAAATAGTACTAGTGAGCGACATAAAGCCTGTACGGTTGTATATATGTTACGACTAGTCATCCCGAAAGGGTCCTTGGAAAAATCTACACTTGAGTTACTCTCCGATGCCGACCTGCCTGTTACCAGAGGTTCGATTGTTGATTATAAAGGCAATATTAACGATCCAAGAATTGAATCTGTGAGAGTGTTGCGACCTCAAGAAATAGGTTCGTACGTATCGGATGGTCTTTTTGATATAGGCATAACGGGCAGGGATTGGATAGAAGAAACTGAAAGTGACGTGCAAACCCTATGCGAACTGCATTACAGCAAGAACACAGCTAAGCCAGTGAATATAGTAGTCGCTGTGCCAGAGGACAGTCCTTGGGCGACCATTGAAGACTTCCCCCAAGGAGTCAAAGTAAGCACGGAATACCCACAATTGACAAAATCATATTTTGAGAGCAAAGGAATAGAGGCGAGTATTCAACTCTCTTATGGTGCGACAGAGGCAAAAGCGCCTGAGATCGTAGACGCTGTCGTGGACATAACAGAAACTGGCCGGGCGCTACGGGCAGCTGGGCTAAAAGTAATAGGAACCGTTCTAACTAGCTTTACCGAACTCATAGCTAACCCTGAAGCTTACGCCGACCCCGATAAACGCAAAGCAATGGAGCAAATTCAGACATTGCTTCAAGGAGTTCTAGAGGCGCGCGGGCAAGTCATGGTCAAGATGAATGTATCAAAATCTAACCTTGATAAAGTCATTGGTATCCTGCCATCAATGAAGGCCCCCACTGTCAATGAATTGTTTGGTGGCCAAGGCTATGCCGTTGAGACTGTTGTTCCCAAGGACCAAATCAATATACTCATCCCTGAACTTAGAGGTTCAGGAGCATCGGATATTGTCGAAATACCAATTTCAAAAATCGTTCGCTAATCCCATCTAACGAGGAGATCTTTTCTTCCCCAAAGCAAAAATGGCTCTATTCTTTTGGGGTTGCCGGCTAAGCGAAGATTGGGAAACCTTCGAGATACTTCTTCAAGCGCATGTTTGGCCTCTAGTCTCGACAATTGAGCACCTGGACAGAAATGTCTTCCAAGCCCAAACGAAAGATGTTTCCTGAGCTCCTCCTGCGGACGGTCAAGGCGAAATTCGTTTGGATTCTCAAAAACGTTCGGATCTCGATTAGCGGCCCCATATGTTGCCATCACTTTTGAACGCTCAGGAATACTTACCCCATGCAATGAAATCTCTTCGGTATTAGTTCGGTATAAACCCAAAACGGGGGCATCAAAACGTAAACTTTCTTCAACAGCTGCAGGGATCAGTGCAGGCTCCTCAACAACCTGCTCGTAAAGGTCGCGCTGCGAAAGTAGCCGCCAAAACATATTCGTAATTAACGATGTAGTTGTCTCGTTTCCGCCAACGAGCAATTGATTCAGCATCACAAGTCGTTCTGAGTCTGAAAGTTTACGTGAGTCAACCTCAGCAAGAAGGATTCCGCTGATGACGTCATCGGGTATCACCTCACCCAATAGCGTGTCGCTATCTAAATCATTATGCTCATCCCACCCAGCACTGCGTAGTTTCTCTCTGCGTTCATTTATCTGTTGAAGCAAATAGTCGTTCATCGCATCTCGAGGCCCTTTTGAATCATCCGGATTGGAGGATTTTGAAGCGGCTAATTGAGCATCACTCCATTCCTTGAATTGGTTTATATCCTCCGTAGGGACCCCCAAGATCTTGGCAATAACGAGAACAGGAAGTGGGCAGGCTAAAGCATCATGCAAATCTCTAGTTTGATGTTCTTCCATAACATCAACCAACTCTTTTACAAGAGCTGAAATTTCCGCTTCCATTAAAGCTATGTGACGTGGAGCGAAACTTTGCTGGATTAGCTTTCGATACCACGTGTGCTCAGGCGGGTCACTAAATAGGCAGCCTTGTACAGAGTAGCGAGGCATCTGACCATAATGACTTGACCACAAGTCAAAATTGGTAAGCATCTCTGCTACGTCATCGTACCTTGTTAAGGTATATAGAGGGTGCAGATAATCTGAATGTATATGCACGGGGCAAGAATTTCGTAAGTCCTCATAAAAAGGAAATGGATTTTCAAGTACTTCGTCCCCGAAAGGGTCATAACTCATGCTCTCGTTCATGATTACATGGTAGAAAGGAACGAAGTGGGGAGCGAATTTGCTAGAAAGGTTTGACTGGCTAGCAAAAATTCAGAATTTCTCCGATGATTTCCGACCAATACTTTTCGGGTAGGTCATGGCCCATTTCTGCAAACGTAAGTAATTTAGCTTTGGGTATAGCTGTGGCCGTAGCTTCCCCGCAATGTAAAGGAAGTAATGGGTCCACCTCGCCATGGATTACAAGAGAGGGAATGGACAAATTGGATAGCTTCTCTGTACGGTCCCCACTCATACCTATGGCTCCCAGCTGGAAACCGATGCCATCTGGGTAAAAGCTTCGATCGTAACTCTTTTCTGCCATCTCTTGTGCATACGATTCATTCCAAAGGGGCCCAGCGAGGACTTTGGAGGCTGCAACATTTGCTTCTATGATTTCATCCCTTTTGGTAAGTGGTTGCGACAGTAACGCTGATAACGCTTCGTCAGTAGGGGTAAAGTCATTTGGATCTCCTGTAGCTGACATGATGCTTGTTAGCGAACGGACCTTTTGTGGGTGGTCGATAGCTATAGTCTGGGCAATCATCCCTCCCATAGAGGCTCCTACGATGTGCGCAGAAGAAATCTTCAAATGATCCAATAGCCCTACAGCATCGAGAGCCATATCAGAAAGAGAGTAATTAGAGATTATATCCTCACCCATTGTTGCTCTGAGGAGAAGGTCGGCCCCATTTGGAGAACTCCCTTCAGTTTTTGAGGACAACCCGCAATCTCGATTATCAAATAAAACTACCCAGAAACCGTTCTGCTGTAACTGATCAACGAACCTTTCAGGCCACCCTATGAGTTGAGCTCCCAAACCCATTACAAGGAGAAGTGGGATTCCATCGTCGTTTCCAGTGTGCCTATAACAGATTTGAATACCATTGATAGTCGTAAACTGATCTTGATCAGTCATTAATTCCACCTTGTGCTGGGCCTTGATGTCTGACACGCATCTTACGGTTCTTCGCTTTGCATTTGGTTGCTGCTGTCTGTAATTTGCACGTATGCCATTTGTATCTGTTGAAGGGCATCCTTGATCACATTTTCGTTCTCTCCAAGTCTTCCAACTAAAGAAGCAACGATTCCTGACATCGCATCAATAGCTACCTTTGCTTCGCTCAGATTAGGAACATCGCTGCTGAGGTGGATAGCAGCTAATTCATATATCCCCATCACATGGTTAGCTATCACCTCAGCTGCTGGCGTTTGAGATAGTCTTTCTCTCGCTGCTGCCAGCTCTGCAGCCATCGCTCTAGCCTGCTCCTGTTGCTCAGGTGTTAAATCATCGAAACCAGGGATTTCGTTTAGTTCATTCTCATTATCAACGCTAAGGTCTGGGTCTCCGTTTGTCTCTGTATTAACTTCATGCTCCCCGTCAGGTGTCCATAAACTCATATTGCTCCTTTAATCTAATGATGACTTTATAGAAGTCTTTGTCATATCAGTCGTATTTTCCGGTATTCTATTAATACCCAATAGAAATAGGGTATAGGAAGCGTTGTCGAGAGACAGCCACCTCTCCACTTGCGAGTGCGACAGGTGCAACATCAGACTAAAAATAGTCAGGGTGCTGATTCCTCAGCGCCCTTTATCTTTTGTAACACAACTTAAAGGAGAATCACTTGAATAGGAGTTTGTCATAGCTGGGAACCAAGAGCCACGTATTAATGAGCAAATTCGGGCAAGTGAGGTCAGATTGGTATCACCCGAAGGTGAGCAAATAGGCATCACACCGTTAAACGAGGCTTTAGAGCAAGCGTTAAATTTGGACCTAGATCTCGTTGAAGTCGCTGAAAATGCAAACCCACCGGTCTGCAGAATCATGGACTACGGAAAATA
>CAJWRY010000079.1 GCA_913046155.1 uncultured Candidatus Nemicrothrix sp.
AATTGCTAGTGCCCCCAGGCAGGAGATCTACGTAATTTACGATGATCATTGCTGTTCCAAGCCCGAGTAATCCAAACATAGTTGGTGCAACCCACCGAGAGCTTACTTTTTTCGAGGAAACGTAACCCATAGAGGAAGATCCGACCGGAGGGAGACTGTCAGGACGAGTTCCCTTCTCTGTTATTCTTTTACTTTGCGTGCGTTCTTTTGGCGGCTTTCCCATACTTCCATGATAGATGCGAATGCCTAAGATTGGTTTATAGTGGTGGATTTATGAGTTGTCTACTACCCTCCAGTTCGTGAGTAATCGCGTTTTGGTAATAGATAATTACGATTCTTTTGTGTATATTCTCGTCCAGTATTTGGGTGAGTTAGGTTTAGAGCCTGTTGTTTTCCGAAATGACAAATTACCTCTACAGGATGTTTCAGGTTTAAATGTGGATGCAATCCTTATAAGCCCAGGTCCAGGAACACCTAGTGACTCGGGAGTTTCTATGGAATTAATTAGAGAATTTAAAGATCTAAAACCTATCTTTGGTGTTTGTCTTGGCCTGCAATGTATTGGCGAATTCTTTGGCGGAAACGTGGTAAGAGCTCCTAAAGTTATGCACGGAAAAACATCTGCCATTTCTCATACGAATCAAGGTGTATTTGCGGGGATATCGAACCCGTTAGAGGCAACTCGCTACCACTCATTGATCGTTGAACGAGAATCTCTTCCAGATTCTCTGGAAATAACCGCTGAGACTGATGATGGAATCATCATGGGGTTAAGGCATAAACAGTGCCGGATTGAAGGAGTGCAATTCCACCCCGAATCTATTTTGACTCAAGAAGGTCATTCAATTCTCAGAAACTTTTTTACGGAAACTTAGGTTCATTGCATCGGGGACCATGATTAGGGATCGGGCGTTGGATCAGGATCAGGATCAGAATCAGAATCAGGTTCAGGATCAGGATCAGGATCAGGATCAGGACTAGGATCAGGATCAGGATCAGGATCAGGATCAGGATCAGCGTCAGGATCAGCGTCAGGATCAGCGTCAGGATCAGCGTCAGGATCAGGTGTTGGATCCGATGGAACTCCTATACAGATGGTAATTGTTGCCCCAGGGTCTACAGACTCGCCTGCAGCTGGTGTTTGAGAAACAACATTACCTATGTTGGGATCAGTTGGGTCAACAGGACAATCTTCAGTGGGAGCAACCATAAATCCATTCCCTGCCAAAATACTCGCAGCTATTGCAGGCCCTTCCCCAATAACTGATGGAACCTCAACTGTTGATGGTCCGACAGAGATTTGTATAATTACCGACTCATCCAAGTTGTGGTCAGTTCCAGATTCTGGAACTGTGCTAACGACTCTTCCATCTGCCACAGAATCACTATTGATCTCTTCAATCGAGACCGGCCAACCTAATTCCTCAAGTTCTTCCAAGGCAATGGATAAAGGCTGCCCTGTAAGATTCGGTATTAGGTCACTAATCCGTCCATCTGCGATTTGTAGACTGATAAGCGTGGTCGGTTCTAAGAACGAACTTGCTTCAGGTTCCTGCTCTGCTACGACACCCGCATCATATTCATTAGTTTTGATTCTCCGTACTTCAATATTCACGAAACCTTGGTTCTGTAACCTATTAAAAGCTTCTTCTTGAGTAAGGCCAACCACAATTGGAACTTGTATTGATTCGGGACCGACACTTATGACAAGCGCAACCGTCTCTCCCTCCTCCAATTCGGTGCCTTGTAACGGAAATTGGCTGAGGACTCTATCAGAAGGCACATCATCCCTAACCTCAGTAGTTATACGCCCTACTTGAAGTCCGCGTGACTGTAACAACGCAACCGCTTGGCCGCTGTCAAGATCAATCACGAGTGGGACAATAATTCCGGTCGGAGATACTGGTTGAATTTGCTCTATAGCAATATTATTTGTATCCGAGTTCGTGGTGTTTTGAACAAAATTAACGAGCACCACTATCAACGCAACTAACGCGCCTAGAAGACCTAATGTTAATATCCCCCATAACCAGATTCTTCTATCCTGCCGGTCATATGGTTCATAATATTCAGGAGGGTATGGGGGACCGGACTCATCTAGGTCGTTAATATCTGCTGGAACTGGTTGAGTCATTACACTAGTTTCATGATCAGTGACAGCTTGTTCTAATTTGGAGTCATCCAGCGAATACCGGCCAGAAAGAAAATGTTGAAGATCGCTTTGTAACTCAGCCGCTGAAGAGTAACGCTGTTCTGGTTCTTTCTTTAGAAGTTTCGCAGTTATTGCTTGCAAAGCTTGCGGAACTCCTGGTCGCTTTGTAGAAATAGGTTCCGGCTGTTCTTGAACATGTTTGTATGCTATTGAAATTGATGACTCTCCGGTGAAAGGTAGAGTTCCGGTCAGCATTTCATACATCACTACTCCTAGTGAGTAGAGATCACTTCTCCCATCTACATTTAACCCTTGGGCTTGTTCCGGAGAGAAGTAATTCGCTGTCCCCATAACAGACCCTGCTTGAGTGAGGTCTGCGTCCGAACCTGTAGATATTGCTGTTGCAATACCAAAATCAGCAACTTTTATTTGACCAGTGTCAGAGATGATGACGTTACCTGATTTCATATCTCTATGCACCACATTTCCTTTATGGGCGAAGCCAAGAGCAGAAGCTATACCATCTGCTATCTCAGCTACGCGGGCAGCTGGTAATGGGCCTTCTTTACGAATTATTTGAGATAGAGTTCGACCCTCTACGTATTCCATCACGATGTAATACGTATTTCTTTCCTTTCCCCAATCAAAAACTCCAACAATATTAGGGTGACTGAGATTTGCAGCTGCCTGCGCTTCTCTTCTGAAGCGCTCAACAAAATTTGGATCACTGGCAAATTCGGGAAAAAGAACTTTGACAGCAACAGGACGTCCGAGCAATTGGTCTTCCCCTAGGAAAACTTCAGCCATTCCACCGCGAGCGAGTCGCTTTTTAAGTTCGTATCTTCCGCCGAAGACTATTGAGCCCTTATCAGACATAAATCAAGAGTTTAATAGCGTTTGATTGCATAGTACGTTCACCCAACTTGTTTAGCTGAAGGTCAAGAGTTAGGTAGTTCTACTTTTAGTTATTTTCTCAACAAGACTTATGAGCGCATTGGAGGTTTTCCCTTCAGAGAATTTCTTGTCTTCTTCTGGTGAAAGGGTCTGAACGTCAAATTGAATAATTGAAGAGTTTCTTTCTTCTTTACCTGAAAGAACATCTGCAACTATTGCCGTGACGTTATCTAGGCCTTCATTTTCTAGCGCTGATTGAATTAGTTGATCGGCCGCTTGCTGGGGGTCAGATTTGGTTGAGAGTATTTCTGCTATCTCTGTATCTGAAATCTCATTTGTAAGACCGTCAGAACATAGCAAGTAGCGATCTCCAATTATTAAGTCAATTTCCCAAGCGTCAACTTCAATTATTGGTTGATGACCTAGTGACCTTGTTATCACATTTCTTTGAGGATGAGACTTCGCTTCAATTTCACTGATTTTTCCATTGTCGATAAGTTCTTGAACCAGACTATGATCAACAGAAACTTGATGAAGTACGTTGTTTGTGAAGAGATATATCCTTGAGTCTCCTACATTGACCGCACCTATTCGCTGTGAGGTCTCCTGAGTGTTTATTTCTGATAGCGCGCACAGAGTGGTTCCCATGCCATCAAGATTTATATTCTCCTGTGCTCTAGCCTGTATCAAGTGGTGTGCTTTTTGCACTAGGTAAGCAAACTCGTTAATTGATTGAAACCCACTAGAGGCAGTAAGGGTAGTTACTGCTATTTCAGCAGCTACTTCGCCACCATTATGTCCCCCCATCCCGTCAGCAACAGCCATTAGATTTGAGGTAATCCCATATTTGTCCTGATTCGAAATTCTAACATTTCCAACATGAGTTGCTGCCCCCCATTTAAACACAGATGGTTGTGATTCATTTTGGGTATTTATGTGCTTATTACTCATCCGAGGACCATTAATTTGTTTCGTATATGGATAACATCATGTTCGGGAGTTCTTCTTAGCCTTCATGGATTCTTTAATTTCCTCTCCATTTTGGCTTTCGTTTCTCCTTAAATGCAGTTTTACCTTCCGTTGCGTCCTCTGTTTGATTTGCTACGATCCTCATTGTTTCTCCAAATCTTACCGCTTCAATCCAACCCATGTTTTGAGTTCTGGTTGCTACTTCTTTTGTGGCCCTGATGGCAAGTGGTGCGGAGCGACATAGCTGTGTAGCTAGCTTATTTGCCTCTTTCATCAATTCGTCAGTGGAGCAGACTTTCCAAACAAAACCCATTTCGTGAGCTCTTTCTGCTGTAATAGGTTCCCCAAGAAGTAGGAATTCCATTGCATCGGACCAATTTAATTTTTTAGGTAAGCGTATTGCGCCGACAATAGTAGGTATCCCTATAGTGACTTCGGGGTAACTAAATGTGGATTCATCACTTGCGATAACAAAGTCGCAAAATGTTACAGCAGTTAATCCGTACCCTACACAGGGTCCATTAACTGCAGCAATGACCGGTTTGTAAATTTCTTTCCCACTTTCAAAACTATTGATGGTGGGTTTTTCCCAGAAAGTTCCTTTGAAGTCACCCGTGCTGCCAGATGGGTCACGTAAGTCAGCTCCGCCACAGAAAGTAGTACCGCTGCCAGTAAGGATCGCCACCCATGCAGTCTCATCTTCGCTGAACTTATCCCATGCATCATTGAGTTCTTTTCGCATTTGTCCGTTGATTGCGTTCTGCTTATTTGGTCGATTGTATGTGATCGTTACAATATTTCCTGATTGCTCATAAAGTACCGTTTGATTTTCCATTTTTCACCAAAGTTTCGGAGGTAAAGACTTCTTATAACTCAATTTAACCTATTTACGTTCTAGGTTTCTGAGTGAGATACCTTCATTCTACACTACGTAATTTTATTCGTTTGTAAGAAGAGCTTCCCTCAAGGCATCCTCTTCAAAATCAAAGAAAAGAGGACTCCCTAGGTCTGGGTCTCTACATACGCTATACCCAGGAGCATCAGCTGCAGTAAAGTTCCGCACAGAAGATGAGTAGCTTTGCTCACTTGGCTTTGTTAGATACTCTTCTAGAGCATCAGCCATCGCAACTGATACAGTTGGCAGATAGTCAGGTGACTTTATTAGATTTGCTTCGGCCCTATTGGCCAAATATGCGAGCTCTACAAGAGTTGTCGGCGTTCTGGGTCTTGAGAGCATGCCATATGTGTCTGTCCCCCGATTATTTAGGACCCGTATCACGCCAGCATCGTATTGGCTTGTCCAAGAAATCCATGAAAATTTATCAAGAGCTTTGTAGACGGATTCATAAACAAGTGTGCCTAGTCTCGAAGAATTATTTGAATTGCTCTGGACAAATGCCTCAGTACCTGGATGCCGAGATGGAGCGATGGTAGGCGCGTTATGGTGGATGGATACCATTGCGTCAGCTTGAAGGTGATCAGCATATAGCCCTCGTGATGCGAGTGGGATATGGTAGTTGCTTGATCGAATTAAGAAACTATTTATACCCCTTGAGGTAAGTTCACTTTTGAGTGCTTCAGATACTGAAAGGTTAACAGAGTGCTCTCGAAGTCCGAAGTAGCCGGCACCTCCATCAATACCTCCGTGTCCTGGATCAATAACTATCTGAATATCTTTTATTAATTCCCCACCAATTGCTCTTTGGGATCTTCCACATGGGGTTCGAACAATATATTGAGCTACGGGACTATTGGTTGTTTGAGGAAGCTCAACCATGACGACAACATTGATACCGGACAGTGTTATTAGCCCCAGAGGTGGGCGTTCAAGGGTAAGTTCGCTTGAAGTTCCCAAACGCCCCCAATAATCCATACTTTTATTATCGTCAGGGATTCCAGAAGTATTCTGATCTAAATACTTTGAGTTTTCAGGAACGATACCGTTCTTCGTTCCCCACAAAAGTGTTATTGTTCCTGAATCAAATTGTGTGCCTATCGATTTAGCGCTCGAGGCCACTAGTAAATCAGTTTTCCCGTCACCATTGACATCAACATTCCCTAGGGCGTCTCCCCAGTGGTCCGCATGACTAATGTCTAGATTTAATGGTATTTCGTCTTGATGAATAGTTCTCGCTTCCCTGCTGGTGAGAAGGCCCGCTGTTCCCGGAATTATTGTTATTGCTCCTGTTCTGATGAATGTCCCTGATCCTTCTGCGGGTGCTCCGATTACAAGATCTATTTTGGAATCACCATTAAAGTCACCAGTGGTTAGAACTGACCCCCATCGGTCAAACGCTTCATTACTATCCCGAATTCCAAAGCTGCCTTGATGTATTCGTGTGGATTTTTGAGATGAAATGCCATCTGTAGATCCATATAGAATGGTGATACTTCCTGATTGTTGGTTTTCTCCAATACTTTCATTGGGGGAGCCTACTATTAAGTCGTCTATTCCGTCTTCACTGAAATCTCCGGATATTAGAGTTGAACCCCATTGATCATTTTCTTCATTTCGATCTGGGATTTGATGGGTATTTTGATGGAATCTTTTAGACGTTTTGGGGTTTAACCCTTCATCGCTTCCGTAGATTATTGTGACTGCACCAGACGAGGCG
>CAJWRY010000080.1 GCA_913046155.1 uncultured Candidatus Nemicrothrix sp.
ATAGTCCTGCTCCACCACCACCAAAGACTATAATCAATCCGCCATCAGGTCTAAACTTGGGGAGTTCCATCCCAGCAAAGTCCTCAGGTAGCCCCTCGGCGATGCCGTTGGCTCCTCGGATCAGTTCGTCAGTACTTCGAATAGAATGTTCAATTATTGCACGATTTAGGTCCTCTTTAGACCAGCCAGCATCTGCGAATCGTGCAGCATGTTCAGGGCCGATTACCAAGATAGCGTCCATTCCAAGAACAATCTTAGGATGGCAATTAGAAAGGAGCCCCAGAGCAAGGCTTCGCGCCAGCTCATCAGGGGACCGGGACAATTGATCAGCTATTAACCGAGGACCTTCGCCCGGAAAAACCGTCACCGTATTCTGTGAAGGAGAAAATCCCTGACTTTGCGAATAGGAAGGCCAAGGAGACCCTTCCTCATCCTCAGCGAAACACAGACCTACTTTTGCCGGACTTCCATGAGTCGCTCGATCGACACCACCCGGCTTCCCACCTCCAACGTTCCTGATTGTCAACTGAACAGCTCTCCCTATTGTGCTATTGGCACGATTTCCCTGACCAAGAAGGTTCATTCCAGAATTCATACCCACCTCATGGCGAATAGGGCCATTCACAAACATGACAGGCCCAACTGGCATCGTAGTTGCTAATAAACCATGCATATTAAACTCATCTGTGCACACAGCCTCCAAAGCGGCTATGACGATCGGTAAATATTCAGGCTTACAACCCGCCATGACTGCATTGATAGCAATCTTTTCTATTGAAAGATCAACAAGGTTTGGAGGCACCGGAGCAATGATTTCATCAGATGGTCTAGTAGTTCCTTCAAGCATTCGTAGGACACGTTCAGATGTTGGCGGAACTAAGGGGAGCCCGTCGGACCAACCTAATTCATACATCTTTTCAACTTCATCTTCTGCCGCTGCGAACTCAACCAATCGGCTACCTAATCCCGATCCGTATTTCTTCTCAAGCGTCGGAAGCAGGTCCGGGCTGACGCTAAGGGATCCGCATCCAGGGCTAAAATCTTGAAAGCTTTCGGAGCAAAGCTCGGGGATTTCGCAGAAGTCTTCCCATTCACTTTTAAGCCAGCCAACAATTCTGCCTACTTCAATCCCATCCTTAAATTTTAATAATGAAGGGACAGTCTCGATGCCATGTTGAAAACTTAGTCGCAAGTCTGAATCATCAATAGTTATGTCTAGCTCAGGAAAATTCTTGTTGTCTTGTGAAAAGATCGCATTAAGTTGACCTGAATCAGCAAATCTCGACAAAATTGGCTCGATTAATACGCACGTTGGGCAATCCTCCTTAACAAAAGCGACGTAACCATCGCTAAATAGTTCAAGGTCAGAGTCCATCAAGAGTACATTAACATCGCTGTTGAGGCACTACAAAGCCTCATGTAATACTGAGATGATTCAAAGAGTAAGTTGGCAGTGCAGTTACAGTTACCACACAGAACTCCGAGTAGCGTCTAACCTTATGAATTAGAGAAACGGAGATTACATATGTCAAACATGGCCATAGAATCTGGAGACTTTCGTAAAGTCCTAGGTAAGTATCCAACAGGAGTTACGTTAGTTAGTTCTAAGGATGATCAAGGGCCTTTTGCGATGGTTATAGGGTCTTTCGGCTCCGTTTCGCTTGATCCACCGCTAGTCCAATTCATGCCTGCAAAGGAGTCAGGAACCTGGTCAAGAATCAAGAAGACAGGTAGATACTGTGTGAACGTACTTGGAGAACAGCAACTTGATTTGAGTAACAGTTTTTTCAACAAAGATAAAGACCCCTTTGAAGCAATCCACTGGAGCGAAAGCACTCTAGGCTCTCCAATTATTGAAGGCTGCGTTGCGTGGATTGACTGTTTAATAGGTGATGTGCATGAAGCCGGCGACCATTACATCGTAATCGGAGAAGTCCAAGGCATTGGCGCTACGGAGAAAGATGAAGGCCCGCTCTTATTCCTCGGAGGGGCCTACGGCTCATTTAATAAAGACATAGGAGGGGACTGATGCCGATTTATGCTCTAGGAGACTTGGAGCCAGTCATAGACTCGTCTGCGTACGTCCACCCAGAAGCAGTCGTAATAGGAAACGTAACCATTGGTTCAGAGTCGTCTATTTGGGCTTGCGCTGTTCTCAGAGGCGATGATGGAGCCATAAGCATAGGGAATCGAAGCAACATACAAGACGGCGCAGTCATACACACCACACCTATCTACGAAACAACCATTGGAGATAACTGCACAATAGGCCACCTTGCGCATCTTGAAGGCTGCACGATTGAAGATGGAGCATTAGTAGGAACAGCATCAGTTGTACTCCATGATGCAAGAGTCCAATCCGGCGCACTTGTGGGTGCAAACGCTGTAGTTACGGGTGGCACGGTCGTTCCACCCGGGGCAATGGCTTTAGGCATACCAGCTAAAATACGTGAGGGTCTGGCAAATCAAGACGAAATCCGTTTAGGAGTTGAGTCATATGTCTCACGCGCAAAATGGTTCAGTAAAGAACTTCGTAGAATAGACTAATAAATAATAAACAAGTCTTCTAAAACACTGGCGAAAAGCTAGTATAAAGGAAGATAAATCCCCGAAAGTAGCTCATGACTCAAGCAAACACAGAAATTGACCTCAGCAAATATCAACTTGGTTGGAGTGATGATGAAGATTATGTGTTCAAACCAAAAAAAGGCCTAAACGAAGACCTAGTTCGAGAAATTTCGTGGATGAAAGGTGAGCCAAACTGGATGCGAGATTTCCGCGTAAAGTCACTCAAGCAGTTTGAAAAAAGACCAATGCCCCATTGGGGTGGCGATATGTCAGAAATTTATTTTGACGACATCTACTACTATATAAAACCAAGCGAAGCTGTCGTTGATGAGTGGGAAGACGTCCCTGAATCAATCAAAGATACCTACGAGAAGTTAGGTATCCCCGAAGCAGAAAGAAAATACCTAGCTGGGGTAACAGCACAATACGAATCTGAGGTCGTCTATCACAAAAATCGCGAAGACCTTGAACGGCAAGGCGTCATTTTCTGCGATATGGATACCGCTCTGCGCGAATACCCAGAAATTGTCCGGGCGTACTTCGGTAAAGTAATCCCTTCAAACGACAATAAATTCTCTGCCTTAAACTCTGCAGTCTGGTCAGGTGGATCATTCATCTACGTTCCTGAAGGAGTCGAGGTAGAAATGCCATTGCAAGCATACTTCAGGATCAATGCAGAAAATATGGGCCAATTTGAACGGACTCTAATCATTGCTGATAAAGGCTCAAAAGTGCATTACATTGAAGGATGTTCAGCCCCCGTCTATAGCACTGACTCTCTTCACTCTGCCGTAGTAGAAATTGTTGTCAAAGAATCTGCCCGTGTTACCTATACAACAATTCAGAACTGGTCAAACAACGTCTTCAACCTCGTAACGAAGCGGGCTATAGTAGAGGCCGAAGGCCACATGGAGTGGATTGACGGGAACATCGGCAGTCGACTCACAATGAAATACCCTGCAGTAGTTATGGTAGGGCCAAAAGCATCAGGTGAAGTACTGTCTGTCGCATATGCCGGAGAAGGTCAACACCAAGACGCCGGAGCGAAAATGACCCACGCAGCACCGGAAACCACTTCAAAGATTGTTTCAAAATCTATTTCAAAAGATGGTGGCAGATCTAGTTACCGCGGACTAGTCCGAGTAGAAGATGACGCATATGGCTGCAAAAGCCACGTACAATGCGACGCTTTAATCCTTGACGAAGACTCAATAAGCGACACTTACCCTTACATGGAAATCGGCTCAAAGGACGCAGTAATTGGTCATGAAGCTACCGTATCAAAAGTCGCAGACGAGCAACTCTTCTACTTAACAAGTAGAGGCCTAACCGAAGAACAAGCAACCGGAATGATAGTCAACGGCTTTATCGAACCGGTCACTCGGACTCTTCCAATGGAATATGCAGTTGAATGGAGCAGGCTAATTGAGCTACAAATGGAAGGTTCCGTCGGTTAAACTCAAAGGGTCCAAGAAAGCTCAAGTGCCTCAACTAAACCATCCCGTTCAACAGGCGCAACCACATAATCACAGGAGTTAAGAACATCCTGATGAGCATTCCCCATCGCAACAGAGTGACCTACCACTTCAAGTGCATCAAGATCATTTAACCCATCACCTACCATCATCACCTCTGCAACATCAAGGGATAGCATTTCGCACATCCTTAAAATAGCGGAACCTTTATTGACGCCCTCTTTTGTTACGGATATGAAGGCTACACCTTCAAGAACAGGAGAAGTAGCGACAGATACATTTCCCTTACCAGCCATTAATTCAAGAATCTCAGAAACTTGCGATTCATTAACAACAAACTGCAATCGCACCACAGGTTCAACAAGATCTGATGCATCCCCAACTTTAAAGTCACAACCCAACATCTTAGAATGAGCGGCAGCGAGGGGCTGATCCGCTAGCGAGTCATCCACCGACCGATAGTCATCAGCAGAATAGTATTCAAGCGCCCACCCATGGATACCAGAAAGTTCCGTTCCAATGCGGATGATATCTTTTGGTAAAGCTTCCCCAATAATCTCACTGCTTCCAGTATGCACAAGTGATGCGCCCGCATGAAAAATATGCCACCCAGAAGGGTTCAGCAGTGAGGCGTAATCGGCAGTTGGGCCCATGGCACCACGAGCCGTTGAAAGAGCCAGAGTTTGCCCCAAAGAACGGGCATGAATAATCGCATCCAAAACACCGCTGGTTGGTTTACCTGATTCACCAATCAATGTCCCATCAACATCAATGCAAACCAGCCGCAACATAATACAAGCCTACTAAAAATGAAAAGATAAAATCAGCAAAGGTGCACTCTTGCGTGAATCCTTGTCAAGCCTAAGATACCTTCCGATAAGATTAAGAAGCGCTAGCAAATCCCCATATGTGAGGAAAAATTGAATCAAAGCGAACTATTAGAATCATTCAAAGGCGAAGAATGGCTTAAGGAAACCAGGAAGTCAGCTTTAAAGAGTGCCGGCGAATTAAAATTCCCAACAGGGCAACAGGAAAAATGGAAATACAGTCCTATTCATAAACTATCCCTTGATGAATATCAACCTGTAACTCTCTCTCATTCTCAAACCAGAAATCCTGAGCACACAAATTACATTGAGTTATTAGACGGTCACCTCATAAGCGAAGCAAGTTCTGATAACTATGAAGTCAAACAGTTGAATCAACAATCAGAGCCATTCAATTTCTCTACTCCGTCTGATTTCTTTTCTCAATTGAATACTGCCTTATCTCCAGATCCTGTCTTAATAGAAATACCCAGGCTCACCCAGATACAGAAACCAATCGTTATCTTAAATACAGTTTCAACCGAGTCCGGAATGTCCTTTCCTAAACTATGCATAACGGTCGGAGACGGTGCCCAAGTGCAGATTGTAGAAATTTTTGAAAGTGATGAAGTCAAAGCACTCTCAGTACCAGAAACGCAAATAGAAATAGGAAATGACGCAAACGTAAAATATCAACAAATTCAAGCTAACCAAAGGCAGATCTGGCAACTGGGAAGACTAGATATTAGCGTGGGAAAACAATCAGAGTTCAATGGCGCATCTGTTGGTTTGGGTGGTGCCTATTCAAGAATGGAAACAACGTGTCGCCTCACCGGGCAAGGAGCATCCGCAACACTTTCCGCCATATATTTAGGGGATGAGGAACAAACTCTTGACTACAGAACGTACCAAGAGCACATAGGGAAAGATACACAAAGCAATCTATTGTTCAAAGGAGTGCTTGATGACAAAGCATCATCAATTTACACAGGGCTTATACAGGTTCATAAAGATGCATCTGGAACAAATGCTTATCAAACCAATCGAACAATAAAACTTAGTGAAGACACATGGGCTGAATCTGTCCCCAACCTTGAAATTGAAAATAATGATGTTCGTTGTAGCCACGCTTCAACAGTGAGTCCCGTTGATGATGACCAACGCTTCTACCTTGAGAGTAGAGGAATCCCCACAGAATCAGTAGATCAACTAATTGTTCAAGGGTTCCTCAATGAAGTAGTGCAAAAACTACCGATTGAAAGTGTAAATAATACGATTCTGCAAATGCTACTAGAGAAACAACAATCAGGAGGCCTCTAGTGGCTATTGCCAATCAGCAGTCTGGGCCTAACCCTTCTAAAGAGTGGGAGCTACTTTGCGGAGTAAGCGAACTTGAAAACATGGAGGCTACCCGAATAGAAATAGATGATTTGAAACTTTCTGTTTCTAAAATCGACGAATCTATCTATGTGGTTAGTGACATGTGTACACATGCAAACTATTCATTATCCGATGGACC
>CAJWRY010000081.1 GCA_913046155.1 uncultured Candidatus Nemicrothrix sp.
AGAACTTCATCCACTGATAGGTTAAGTTTCATTTTTCTCCTTAAATTTTTAGTCTTGTCCTGAGTCTTCTTCTAGCCTTGCCTGATATTGGTAGGCTCTGTGGGTCCTACCACCAGCTACGAGCAGATTTCGGCCTGTTATCCACCTCGATGCGGGGCTTGCGAGAAAGACAACAGCTGCGGCGATATCATCCGGAGTTCCGAGAAATCCTAGAGGGATTGTCGCCGCTATCTCTTCTTCAGCTCCATCTGCGCCTAACACTTCCGCGAAAGCTTCAGTGACAACTGGTCCAGGGGAAACTGCGTTAACACGAATTTTCGGTGCTAACTCAATTGCTAGAGTCTCAGTCATGTTGAGCATTCCTGCTTTCGCTGCTGCGTAAGGGCCAGTGAATGGAGATCCTCGCATTCCTGCACCTGATGAAATATTAATTATTGCTCCGCCGCTACTCATTCTTTTTGCTGCAGCTTTGGCACCCTGGAACGCTGTCGTTAGGTTTAGTTCCAGCTGATTTCTAAAGGTATCGTCTGGCGTATCAATTAGCGTTCTCGTTTTTTTCTCATCAGATCCGCCAACATTGTTGACCCAAATGTCAAGGGACCCAAAAGAGTCAACAGCAAGATCTCCTAATTTTTCAGAATTGTCTCGGATATCAGCATCGTAGATTAAGGCTTTTCTTCCTCTTTCTTCTATCCCCTTTGCTGTGATCTCAAGGTCTTCTTTCCTTCTTGCGTTTATTACAACATCGCACCCTGCTTCAGCTAGTCCCCATGCGATTCCGCGCCCAATGCCCTGACCAGACCCAGTTACAACCGCTACTTTTCCACTTAATTTGAAATCATCTAATACGCTCATGGCATGTCCCCTAAAAAGTTTCGCCCCTTGTGAGATTACTAGCACTGGAGCGGAACGAGAAATTCAGAAATGGGATCTGAGACCGATTGACGCTATTGTCAAAGAATGGAAAGAATGAAAGGCAAAGTGGCTGTTATCGTCGGGGGCGCAAGTGGATTTGGGTATGCATGTGCAAAGATCTTTGCAGCTGAAGGAGCAGAGATTGTCATCGCGGGACGAAGAGGAGCTCTCGCTACAGAGACTGCCAATGAATTCAATGGTTTGGGAGTCTCATGGGACGTGACAGACTTCGAACAAGGCAAAAGAGCTCAAGAAGAGGTAATGGCAAAATATGGGCGTATTGATGCTGCGATTAACTTTGCCGGATACGACGATGTAAGGACCATACGAGAAATTACGCCTGACCACCTTGAACCAATGGTTAATGTGCAATTCAACGGCGCAATTTATTTCCTGAGATTCATGTGCAATGCTATGGCTGACTCCGGAGGAGGGTCAGCTATTCTATGTTCGTCACTGACCGCTCATAACCCGAATGTCGGAAGAGTAGGATATGCAGGATCTAAGGCAGGACTTGAGTATGTAGCTAAGCTAGCCGCTGTTGAGTATGGTCATGACCAAGTTCGGGTAAATTGCATAGCTCCCCATGTCATTGAAACTGAAATGACATCGGATATCTTTAAAATTCCATTCGCTGTTGAAACGGTTCGTTTGCAAACACCAGCTAAAAGGATGGGTCACGTAGATGACGTTGCAAATTGTGCCCTGTATTTAGCGAGCGACGAGTCCAATTATGTCAACGGAGAGACGATAAGAGTTGATGGTGGCGCTCACACACAAAAACTGCCATCGGATATTGACTACGCTTTACTTGGTCTCGCACGGCCTGAGCTAGCTGCAGGTAACCCACGCGCAATGGTACCCAAATGGTATGAAGATGAAATCGGAAACGAGGAAAGGGGCTAAGAGTTCTTTAATTATGATTCAAGAATTCAATGACTTCGTTAGCAAATGCATCGTTCTTATCCCCAACAACCATATGGCCAGCATCACTAACATCCGCAAAACTTGCACGCGGAAACCTTTCAAGAAATTCGCCAACTTGAACCTCGGTAACTAGGTCACTTAGTTTCCCTCGCACTAATAGTATTGGAACAGAGATGTTGCTACAAAGTTTGTTTAATAGCTCAGGGTTTCGCATATCAGGATTTTCTTTACCCCTTTCGCTTGAAATGAACAAAGGGTCCCAATGCCAAAACCACTTTTCACCGCGCTTCCGTAAATTTTTCTTCAACCCTTCAAGGTCCGATGATTTCTCACGATGAGGGTTGTATTCGGAAAGAATATCTGAAACTTCTGACAGAGACGTAAAGCCTGTTTTGGAGTGCTCAAGCATAAAATCTTTAATCTTTTCTGCTCCTAGGACATTTATATTCGGGACTATATCAACTAGCACTAGAGCTGAAATAGATCCCGGCCGATATCTCCCCTCAAGGTAGATTCCAACGAGTCCTCCTAGTGATGCACCAACCAAGGATGGCTGAATTTCCAATGTCTCTATAAGGAACGCAACGTCTTCAGAGAAGTCTCTAAGCTCATAGTCACCTCCATGAGACCAGTCTGAATCTCCATGTCCCCTTAAATCCATTGTTATGGCACAGCCATTAACTTGAGTTATCTTTTCGGCTGTGGCATTCCATGAATGCCTTGTTTGGCCTCCCCCATGCAAAAGTAATATCGCGTCTCTCTTGATCTTTCCCCACAAATCATATTCCACGGTGATACCTGAAGGCGTCGTCAAACGCTCAGTTACCGGTTTAGAAGAAGTCATAAAATCTAAGAAATCGTTCCGGTCGATTTCATTTTTTCTATTTCATCTGTTGAATAACCTATTTCAGTGAGTAACTCTGTTGTGTCTTGACAATATGCAGGGGCAGGCCTTGGGTTATGTTCTGTGGTGTTGTTGAAGGTCGCTCCTTGACGTGGAACTCTCATTTTTCCAACTATAGGATGCTCTATCTCGGCGACTGACTCTACTTCCTTTACGTGAATATCGTGAGCTACCTCTGAGGGGTCTAGCACCCTGACCGCTGGAACGTCAGCAGCCTGACACTTTTGGAGAGCTTCCTCGGTAGTGAAGGCGCCAAGCATTTCATCAAAGGATGCGTACCACTCGGTAAAGTTCTTACTTCTATTCGAGGCCGTGGAGAATCGCTCATCTTTCGCAAGGTCTTCACGTGATAGGGCTGAACAAACTGCTTTCCATTGAGAGTCGGTTCCTGCGGTCACTGACAGCCAGCCATCCGAGGTAGAAAATAGCTGGTATGACCCGAGCAAGTTTGGTAAATGTAGTGCGTCGTCATCCAGAACGGTCTCATGCATCATTACATCCGGCCAATTGAAAGCTATATTTGCCTCAAGCATCGAGACCCGAACATGTTGACATTCTCCAGTTTCATTTCTCGCAAACAACGCTGCCGTAATTGCTTGTGACGTCGTCAATGCTGCCACTTTATCCGCTACCATCCCGCGGATGAGAGTAGGCCCATCAGCGGTTCGTTGAGCACCAGCCCATCCTGATATTGCTTGTATAACAGGGTCATAAACCGGTCTATCGCTGTAAGGACCCTCAGCACCGAAACCAGATGATGACACATAAACCAGTCTTGGGTTTATTTTAAAAGCTTCATCAGCAGAGAATCCCAAACGAGAAACTGCCCCAGGACGAAATCCTTCAATAAAGACATCAGCATCTTTTATAAAGGTTCTCAGTATTTCTTTTGCCTCCTCCTTTTCAAGATTTAACCCAATTGACCTTTTCCCAGCATTCGCATTCGCAAACCAGCCAGACATGTTGCCTTTTCGGCTACCGTACATTCGCAGATCATCCCCACCGGTCGTATTTTCAACTTTTATTATTTCAGCCCCTTGGTTGGCTAGTAAGTGCGTAGCTCCAGGCACGGCTATCATCTGCGCCAGTTCAACTATCTTTACCCCGCTTAGCGGCCCTGTCACAATATCTCCTTACTCAAACCTAACCATGAGCGTAGAATGATGGGTCTTCGCCAGGATCAGCTGTCAAATTTACCGGACAGTCATTCGCAACGTCCAGAACTGCAAGTAGTCTTCCAACTCCGAGACAAAACCCGATTAAGGATAATAGCTCCAGTATTTGTTGATCCGAGAAGCTCAGTTTCATACGCTCCCAAAATGCCTCATCAGTTTTAAGCGCTCCATGGTCAAATACAAAACGCTCCGCTAGCTCTGCTGCTAATTTCTCTTCCTCAGAGAACGCACCTATCTCCGAGTATTCATCTACTCGATGATAAAGGTCATCATCTAATCCTTGCTGCATCGCCGATGCAGACCGTGTGTCTAGTCATATATGGCAATCATTGATCTGTGCTATTCGCATTCTCGCCACTTCTCGAACTCTTGTGTCTAACGAAACTTTGGTATAGAGCGCGTTCCCTGCTATGCCGATACCCTTTCCAACATCTGGTTGCATGTACCAAAGTCTGCTTCGTTCTAACCCTTCACCTTCGGGGATATTGATTCGTGCCATCTTCAACCTTTTCAGTAAATCTTGTTTGCTCTTACTTTAGCTTGACCCGAATGATAGAGAAAGACTAAAGAGTAAGCATGGAAGAATTTAATTTAGATGAAGTTGATCACTTACTCACAACAACCAGAGCTGTTCGTAAACGGTTAGATCTCAGTCGCACTGTGCCTAGAGAGTTAATTCTTGACTGTGTCAAAGTTTCGACTCAAGCACCAGCAGGCGGAAACTACCAAAAATGGCGATGGGTTATAATTGATGACCCTGAAAAGAAACTAATTATTGCAGAAGCCTATAGAGATGGTTATGCGCCTTATATAGATGCCCAAAAAGAAGCTGTTTCAAATAAGATTCCTAATGATCCGACAGTGCAGAAGATAATGTCATCTAGCGATTATCTTGCCGAGATACTGGAAAAGGTTCCTGTTCTTGCAATTCCTTGTTCGTTAGGTAGTCCTGCAGACATGGAAGGAGATTTGGGTGGAGGGCTTCAAGGATGGTGGGGATCCGTATTGCCTGCTGTTTGGAGTTACATGTTAGCTGCAAGAGCACGTGGCCTTGGAACTGCTTGGACGACGCTACACCTGCGCTACAGTGAACGCGTTGGAGAGGCGCTTGGAATACCTGCGACAGTAACCCAACTCGCTTGCGTGCCAACAGCATATTATCTCGGTGAAACCTTCAAGCCTGGGAAAAGAAAACCTGCTGAAGAAATCACGTACTGGAATACATGGAAACAATCCAATATTGAAGGAAGTTAAGCTTCCAGGTCACCATGTTCATCCGCAGTTTGGAGGTGGTGTCGTATTACTTCATCAACGATAAGCCGGAAAACCTTCTCGCCAAAGACTGGGTCCATCCCCTCACGTCTTGCTATCTCATGAAGTCTGGCTATTTGTTCTTTCTCACGTTTTGGATCAGCAGCGGGTAAACCAGTTTTTGCTTTTAACTCACCGACTGTTTTTGTAATTTCAAAACGCTCAGCCAGCAGACATATAAGTTGTTCATCTAATTCATCAATTCTTACTCTTTGTTCTCGAAGAATATCAGTATTCATATCTCGTAACCCCCGCGGTCCCTAAAATCCCACTCACTCGGATAGTTGTAGATTCTAGTAGATGATTTACTATCAAACTTTTGTTTGTTTGCCATTCGTATGGATACTGAAAACTTTCTATGAGAATGGAGATTCCTGCAAAGGCATGAGAATATTTACTCATGATCCCTCAAAATGAGACCTTTAATGGTTCATGGAATTATGAACCGAAATTTTGTACTGAATCTGGTTTCAGACAGCATTACGTTGATGAAGGAGAAGGAGAAGTGGTGGTTTGCCTGCATGGAGAACCGACCTGGGGCTATTTGTATCGGAATATGATTGATCCTTTGGCAGAAGAGTTTCGGGTAGTAGTTCCCGATCATATGGGGTTTGGGAAAAGCGAAACTCCACAAGATCGTGATTACACGCTAAAAAGCCATACTGAAAATTTGAGCCGCCTAATTGAATCTCTTGATTTAAATAACATAACTTTTGTGATGCAAGACTGGGGTGGGCCTATTGGAACTGCATACACCGTTCGTAACCCTGAACGAGTAAGTCGTCTCGTGTATATGAATACTCTTGCCGGATACGGACGCGTTCCAGATGATATCCAGAAGATACAAGATTCTCGTTGGTTTAAATGGATCGGAGAAGGGCTTGAAAACGGTCGAACTGAAGCCGTTCTTCGAAATGCCGGATCTACGGTTGTCTCAATAATGAAATTACTTGGTGTCTCGTCAAAAGTAATAGATCAAACATGGATAGAGGCTTACAGCTCACCATTTCCAGACTACGAAAGCTCAATAGGGGCCTATGAGTTTCCTATAGACGCGTACCTCGGCCGTATAGGAGAATACGTTTTAGAAGGGCTTCAGGGAGTT
>CAJWRY010000082.1 GCA_913046155.1 uncultured Candidatus Nemicrothrix sp.
TCGGACTCAGGGAACCAGTCTGTCTGGATCACAAGTGGGTCCGGGCACGTCGCTAGATCTCCCGAACTAGCTTCCTCTGCGGCACCTTCACTACTACTACTGCTAGAACTGTCACTAGAGCTTTCGCTTGAACTTCCACTTGAACTTCCGCTACTTGAGTCATCATCGTCGCCCCCGCAAGCAGCAGCCACGAGTGCAAGAACACTCAAAAGACTCAGTAGTTTGATTAGTACCTTTTTCATTATTTCCCCCAACTTAGTTAGTGAAAAGCTACCTTTTCTATGAATTCTGTGCAACCGATTCTGAATTCTTATCGCTATTTGCAGCTTTTATTGACACAAAACGCCCTTTTGCTTTGTTGATTGCTGTTGCGATACCGCCCGGCATGAAGAGGGTTAGAACAATCAGTAAAATACCTAGGATCAGAGATCCTGTTGGCCCTTGTAACCACCGCTCAGGTACGAAAGCTATTGATTGCGTTGAGGATGCCCAGTCTGGGATTAATGCATAAACTAGTCCACCTATAACTGCACCCTCTAGCGTTCCTACGCCTCCAACAACGAGACCTACGATTAAATATATGGCTACAAGGGAGCTGAAATCATCTGGTGAAGCTATCCCCACTTCCGCTACATAAATAGTGCCACCGATACCACCTAGCGCGGAAGCGATACCGAATGAAATAGTTTTCGTTGCGGCTAAATTTATGCCTGACACAGCAGCACTAGTTTCGTTATCACGGATTGCTCGCATGGCTCTACCTGGCCGGCTTTTAATAAGATTAGAGATCAGCCAGAAGCAGATTCCAGCGACAATAGCGAAAAGTATATATTTCCATAAGCGCGACTCTTCTCGACTTGATAGTGGCCCGTCTCCGAAAAAAGAACCTAAGAGTGGAATAGTTTGAAGCCCTTGAGCAATTTCATCAAGGGGTAGCCAGGAAGGTGCTTTGAACTTATAGCCTGTGAGTTTGCCATTCGCTCCGCCCGTGTAGTCGTAGAGACTGTCAAGCTTGATGAGTGTCGGGAAAAGAGCTGCGAGCCCGAAAGTCAACAAAGCCAGATATAGCCCTTTGATACGAAGTGCCGGCAACCCGCAGAGCATTCCTACAAGGAAACAACTTGGAACGACTATAAGAAGTGTGAGGAGAAATGGCCAGGAATGATCTGCAACTAACCATGCTGAAATGTAGGCACCCATCCCAAAAAAGAAACTCTGACCGAGAGCGATTTGCCCTGTATACCCGATGACTACTTGTAGTCCTAGGATAGCTACTCCGTATGCGATGGCTTTGTTGAGGCGAATTAACGAAAGATTATATTTATTTGATCCGATACTGATAGAACCGACATCGACGAAAGCAAAGCCGATCAGTAGAAATATAGCGATGATAAGCGCCCAGACACCGATTCTGTAATTCCGGTATTGTGGTGTTCCCTTAGTGAACGTAAATCTTGACGCCATACTTCAGACCCTTTCCACAGTTTTCGTTCCTAGAAAACCTGATGGTCGGAGAGTGAGGACTATTAGTAGAACCACGACAGTTGCGGTCAACGTCATTTCATTTGGTATGAATGGGATGTATTGCACGAGTACACTCTGGATGAAGCCGATAGTTAGTCCTCCTAGAAGGGCGCCCCAAAGGCTGTCAAGCCCTCCAAGCGCTGCTGCTGTTATGGAGAAAATGAGTGCTCGTAGCATGATGGATGGCTCTATTTGTAAGACAGGGTTAGCTGCATAAATTGAAGCTCCGAAGGTTCCAGCCGCAGCTGCCAATGCCCACCCGAATTGTAAGGTTGGGCCTACTTTTATGCCGCATAATCTACTTGATTCCAGGTTTGATGAGACCGCTCGGAACGAGAGACCTATTTTTGTTCGGTTGAGAAGTACATGCAGCAGCAAGAGGACGAGAATGCAACTTCCAAAAGCGAAAATTGAATACCAGCTAAGCCTGGCATTGCCGATTGTTATCGCGCTCCCGTGGGGGAAAAGTTGAGGAAAGGCAAGTGGGTCGTAACGCCAGACGATGGCAGCGACAGCATTCAAAACCAGGAAAAGGCCCAATGTAATTATGACTAAGGGAAGATGATCAGCTGGATCAAAACGGCGAATGAATGTGCGTTCAAGGCCGGCTGCGATAATACCGGAAATGAGCATGCCCACAATGACGGCGACCCACATCGGTAATCCCCAATTCCATAATTGCAGAACGATGAAAGCCCCCAACATTGCTTGTTCACCTTGTGCAAAGTTAACAAGCGTTGTCGCTTTGAAGATTAAAACTAGTGCTACAGCAATGAGTGCATATGCAGATCCATTTGTTAAACCATCGAAGAGTCGTTGAAGGAATAAGTCCATTTAGCCCCCTAAGTACGCTCGTATGATGGCCTCATCGTTAATGAGACTCTCGGCTGCGCCTTCTATGACTATTTCGCCTGCTTCAAGGACGTAGCCTCTGTCAGCCATACCTAGAGCTAATTGAGCATTTTGTTCTACGATAAGCATGGTTGTTCCGTGGTCTTTATTCATGATCAGGAATCGTTCAAAAAGGGCTTCAACAATTTGGGGAGCTAAACCAAGTGATGGTTCGTCAAGCAGAAGTAGTTCTGGTCGGGACATCAATGCACGCGACACCGCCAACATCTGTTGCTCTCCTCCGGAGAGTGAACCAGCTGTTTGAGTTCGTCGTTCAAATAATACAGGGTAGGTGTCGTAACAATTCTGTATGTCATTTTGTACATCGTTGTCAGATCTGATGAAAGCCCCGACTCGTAAGTTATCTTCGACTGTTAATTCAGGAAATGTTCCTCTTCCTTGAGGGACATGAGCTACGCCTTTTCGAACAATGGCATCAGATTCAAATTCGCTGATGTCTTCTTTTTTGAATGTTATGGTTCCAGTGGTTTCAACCATTCCTGATAAAGCACGTATAGTTGTTGTTTTTCCTGCTCCGTTTGCCCCCAAAATTACAGCAATTTCATTGTCGTAGACTTCAAAACTTATTCCGTGTAGTACCTCTATTTGCCCATACGATGCTGTGAGATTTTCCGCTTTAAGAAGTACATCAGTCATGTGATACTCCTAGGTACGCGTTTATTACTAATGAGTTTTGTTGGATTTCTTCTGGTGTTCCTTCAGCTATTTTTGATCCAAAGTCAAGGACGACAACTCTGTCAGATATGCCCATCACCATACCCATGTGGTGTTCGACAAGGAGAATCGTTAATCCGTATTCATTTCTCACAGTTTGTATGAGTGACGACAGTTCATTGACTTCGGATTGATTTAATCCCGTTGCAGGTTCATCAAGAAGCAAGAGATCAGGTTTATTTATTAGGGCACGTGCCAATTCAATTCGTTTCATAGTGCCGAAAGGAAGGCCACCGCAGGCTTTGTTGGCATGTTGAGCTAGATCAAGGCTGTCTAGAATTGTGTACGCGTTTCGTTGAAGTTCAAGTTCTTCTTTGGCGAGACCTATTCGTAGCATTGCTGAAAAGAAGTTTTGTTTTCCATGTACATGTGCTCCGGCCATTACGTTCTCAAGAACTGTCATTTTTGGCCATAACGCTAAGTTTTGGAAGGTTCGTGCGATGCCCATTTGCGCAATCTGGTATGAAGCTTTATTGAGAAGGCTTTCATTTTGGAAATTAATTGAACCGGCAGTCGGGTCGTAGATTCTACTGATGACGTTGAATAGAGTAGTTTTTCCAGCTCCGTTAGGTCCGATTAAACCGCATATTTCATTTTTGTTAACAGCAAAGCTGAGTTCGTGCAGAGCCGTGACACCACCAAATTGCATGGTTAACTCTTTTACTTCAAGCAATGCTTCATTCATGTTCTAGAGAAGTCCTCCCCTATTCTTGTTCGGTGCATGATAGCAGCCACCTGTATCCATGCCCTTTCGGTATCAGGTTATTGGTATCTATCAGCCTGTCTTATTGGTTAGAAGAGACGTTAGGTGTCTGGGGTGTCTTGTGTAAAGAGTTCTGCAAGATTTTCTAGTGCATCACGCTGGGACTCGCTCAGGTCTGTAGGAACGGTGATATTTATCGTTACTAGAAGATCTCCGTTTGATTCTCCGTCTGAGACTCCAGCGCCTTTGACTCTGAACGTACTTCCGGTTTGTGTTCCGGCTGGTAGTCGAAGTTTTTTTAACCCATCAGAGTAGGTAGGTACTTCAATATCTACTCCAAGTGCTGCATCAATAAAAGAAACCGGCATATCTACTAGGAGATTTTTTCCTTCGCGCTCAAATATTTCGTGCTGTGAGACGCGAATAATCACAATTAGATCACCGCTAGGTCCGCCATCAGTTCCTTGGCCACCTTTGCCTTTCAGTCGAAGTCGTGTGCCGTCCTCTACTCCGGCAGGTATTCGTATTTTCACTGCTTTCGATTTTCCTGAACCGGTTCCCGATGTGACCGAAGTTTCGATACCTGTTATCGCTTCATCGAAGCTGAGTCGAAGTTGGGCTTCGTGACTGGGTCCGCGTTGGGGCCGAGGCGACCTTGATTGGCTGAAGCCACCTCCAAACATGCTGTTGATTAGGTCGGAAATGTCACCAGTTTGTCCTGGGAAGTCAGAAGAAAATCCACCCATTCCTGGCCCCATCCGTCGTGCCTCATCATATTTGGTTCGTGTCGCGGGATCACCGATCACATCGTAAGCTGCTGAGACATCTTTAAATCGTTCTTCAGCTTTGGTGTCTCCTGGGTTTTGGTCTGGATGGAGGTCTCTGGCCAGTTTTCTATACGCCTTTTGAATTTGTTTTTCATTAGCGTCAGATGAGACTCCAAGGACTGCGTAATAGTCTTTTTCGAACCATTCACGTTTTGCTTCCATGGATCTCCCCCTTTCTGACCACGTATTTTTAGGTGGGACCTATTGTTCGAACCATCGCTGGCCGAATGGTTCTCCCCTTCCATAAGTAACCTGAGCGCATGATTTCATCTACTATCGTCGTTTCTAACTCATCTTTAGCTTCGTGCATTATTGCTTCGTGACGTTCTGGGTCAAATTCAACACCGGGATGTGCAACTACTTCAAGACCTTCAGCTTCAAGAGTTTCAATGATTGTGTTTCTGATAGGGATAACATCTTCTAGACCTTGTTGAATTCCTGCGTCGCAAGCGTCTAAGACTGGTAGCAGCTTTTCCGCTAATGTGCTCCCAGCTTGTTCAACTAGATCGGATTGTCGTTTGGCAGTTTGGCGGCGGAAATTATCAAAATCAGCTTGGATACGCTGAAGGTCTGACAATAGCGCAGCGTTCTGTTCAATTAACAATGTGATTTCAGAGTTATCAACTTCAGCTTCGGGCTCTTCAGTTTCCTGCAGATCTATTTCTTCTGGGAGAGTGTCAGATTCTTCATCTGAATTAGGCGATGCCTGATCGTCCATGATTATTCATCCTCATCAATGATTTCAGCATCGATGATGTCTTCGGATTCATCCTCTTGCCCTTCTGCCTCCTGGCCTGCTGTTTCATAAAGACGTTGTGCGAAACCTTGGCTGGCGATCGTTAATTCTTCCATCGCATTTTTTACAGATTCAAGATCCATTGCATCGCCTTCAAGAGAGGTCTTTAGTGTTGCAATTTTCTCTTCAATATCTGTTTTTTCTTCTTCACCTAGTTTCTCGGCGTTATCATTTATCATTTTTTCGGTTTGGTAGATCATAGAGTCAGCAGTGTTGCGCGTTTCAGCCTCTTCTTTTCTTTCACGATCTTCATTTGCGTGTGCCTCAGCATCAGCAATCATTTGATCAATTTTGTCTTGATCAAGTGAGGATTGCCCGGTGATGGTAATGGACTGTTCTTTACCAGTCGCTCTGTCTTTGGCAGATACGTGAACGATTCCGTTTGCGTCAATATCGAACGTGACTTCAATTTGTGGCACACCGCGTGGAGCTGGTGGGATGTCAACTAATTGAAATTTTCCAAGTGTTTTATTGAACTGTGACATTTCACGCTCACCTTGAAGCACATGAATCTCTACCGATGGTTGATTGTCTTCGGCGGTAGTGTAAACCTCTGTTCGTCGAGTTGGGATCGTGGTGTTTCGTTCAATCATTTTTGTCATAACACCACCTTTGGTTTCAATACCGAGCGAAAGTGGGGTTACATCCAGCAACAAGATATCTTTGACTTCTCCTCTGAGAACTCCAGCTTGAACTGCTGCGCCTACAGCAACGACCTCGTCTGGATTGACGCTTTTATTTGGTTCTTTACCTGTCATAGTTTGAACAAGTTCGGTTACAGCCGGCATACGTGTTGATCCCCCAACTAGAATCACGTGTTCGATCTCACTCA
>CAJWRY010000083.1 GCA_913046155.1 uncultured Candidatus Nemicrothrix sp.
ATTTTTTCAGTTCCCTATATTCTGAACCCATATTGGCCTTGATTCGCATCCATTCGGGCTTTTTACCTATAGCTATTTCTGCACGCTTTTGCTTTTTGCTTTTCCGTTCAATTGTTACAGATTGAGAGGCATTAAGCGCACTTTCTTCAACTGGCTTTGGAACTTCTCCTGGGCCTTCACCCTTAGAAAAAGGGCTGAGTTCGCTTTGAGAAGTTCGCCATGAGACGTCCATGCGACTGAAGTTCCCCTTGCCCCATTTTTTAGATGCCAATTCTGACACTATTGCGACTGCTTCAGCCATCGTTGCATCAATTCCCTCTCTAGATAAAGAGGTAACTGACTTATCTGTGATTCCACATGGAATTATTGAATCGAAGTACGTCATGTCAGGTTCAATATTTAAAGCGAATCCATGCATGGTTCTTCCTCTTGTTAGCCTCACACCTACAGCGGCGATCTTACGAGGATTCGCACTATTAGGGTCAACCCATACTCCGGGGTATTGATCGACTCTTCCGCAATTCGTCAAACCTAAGTGAGCTAGGGTTTCAATGACTAAGTCCTCGACAGAATTAACGTACGCCACTGTGTCTGCCATCCCTCCGCCCCGCTTGCCGGCAAGATTCAATATTGGATATCCGACTAACTGCCCTGGCCCATGATAGGTAACGTCTCCACCCCGGTTTGTTTTAACTAAATCTGCACCGATATCTGATGGGTTAACCAGAATATTTGATGTATCGCCTCGGACACCCAGAGTGAAGACATGAGGATGTTCTAGAAGTAATAAGTAATTTTCAGAGCCTCTATTGAATAAGGCCTTTTGGACGGCGAGCGCATCGTTATAAGATACTTTTCCTAACCATCTGATATTCAGTGGATTTGGTGCTGTTTCAATCATCCCTATCTTTGGGTTTAGAACTTTTTTACAGTTTAATGAGAATTTAGACGATTTCGATAGACTTTTACTATCCGTGAAGAGACCGTCCGGTTAGCGCCAGAACAGTTTCTCCAAACAATTCACTCATCGTTGGGTGAGGTTGAATGAATTCAGCAACTTCATCAACGGTAGCTTCCCAGTTAATAGCCAAATAGCCTTGCCCTAATTGCTCAGTTACCCAGGGACCCACCATATGGACTCCCAGAATTTGCCCTGCAGTTCCTTGATCTGTTTTCTCTGCGATAACTTTAACCAGACCCTCAGTTTCACCAACTATCATGGCCCGCCCATTCCCGCTGTAGCGGTGTTTTGAAACAAGGATTTCGTAGCCTCGTGATAAAGCTTCTTCTTCGCTCAAGCCTGCAAAGGCTACTTCAGGATGGCAGTAAATTGCCCAGGGTACCTTATCGTAATCTACTGGCGAGATGACTTCGCCACAGATATCTTTGACAACCATAATTGCTTCTGCGAAAGCAACGTGCGCTAACTGAGGAGAATTGATCAAGTCACCGACAGCATAAATCCCCTTTTGACTTGTTCGACAGAAGTCATCAACTGGGACATATCCGGACTCGTCAGTCGCTAGATCTGCATTTCCCAATTCCAATAGATCAGCGAAAGGCCGTCGCCCAACTGAAATCACTACCTTTTCGACAGTAACTGAGCCGGAATCAATTTTTATTTCAATTTCCTCGGCGTTTTTTGAATGACCTAGTACTTTTGTTCCGGCCAACACATTTATGCCTCGCTTTTTAAACGAGCGAGTAACTGTTTTTGATAAATCCTTGTCACAAGTCGCTAGGATTTGAGGTAATGCTTCTATTAGCGTTACATCGGCACCGAAGTCATTAAGCGTCGATGCAAACTCTGCTCCGATTGCACCTCCCCCTATGATTGCTACTGATTTGGGAACTTCGGTGATGGAAAGCAATTCATCTGACGTCAAGATTTGATTTCCATCAATCTCAAAGCCGGGGATCGTTCGAGGCTTAGAGCCACTTGCAAGAATAATATTTTGGGCAGATAAAACAATTTCTGGTCCGTCTACGGATGCCACTTTTACCTCTGATTTGGATTGGAGGCTACCTGTTCCGTTATAAACGGTGACCTTTCGATGTTTGAGCAACCCTTCGACTCCTGAGATTAACTGGTCTATGACAGCCTGTTTACGTTCCATAGTTTTTATTAAATCAAGTCGGGGATCGCCAATCTGTACTCCAAACTCACTGGCGTGACGGACTGTTCTAAGGACTGAAGCTGTTTCAAGAAGCTCTTTCGCTGGTATGCATCCAACGTTTAAGCACGTACCTCCGAGTTTGACATTTTCGACGAGAGCAACCTCCAGACCTGCAGCAGATGCATAAAGAGCTGCACCATAACCGCCGGGTCCGCCTCCGATTACAATCAGATCAAATTGTGTTTTTTCTTTACTCATAATGACTCTTGTCTCTGCAATGCTGTTCAGCGTTGCGTATTCATTTCGCTACTTTCATCTTCACGAAGCAACTAATACTTGAACCGTGAATGCCAACAATATCGTAAGCCCACATAGGAGTGAAACTGTGATTAACATTCTGGTACTCATAGTTTAAATTCTAGTGCGGTCTGAGCTTTTAAAAGAAGTAGTATCAGAATTTGGCTCGGGTTCTGTTTTTGGCCTCCTATCACAGTTCGCTAAGCATCTTGCTATGTTGATGATTATGCACTTAATGCAGCAGGTTTTCATTGCCATTAGACCCAAACAGTGGATGAAGAATGTTCTAGTATTGGCTGCGCCGTTGGCGGCTGGAACTTTCTTCCAGCTAGACATATTCCAGAAATCCTTGGGGGCCTTCTTTATATTCTGTGGTGCCGCAGCTTGTATCTATTTGGTCAACGACTCTTTTGATCGGAAGATGGACGCTCAGCACCCTATGAAATCATTTCGCCCAATAGCATCGGGATCCTTGCCGATAGGGTTGGCGTTGGCGGTTTCTCTTGTTCTGGGGTCTCTTTCTATAGTATTTGCTTTTTTTTATGGACTTGCAGCAGGCCTGATAATTGCAACGTACCTTTCAATGAATATTCTTTACTCACTGTATATAAAACGAATCGCTGTTCTTGAACTCCTATTTGTTGCCTCTGGGTTTGGGTTGCGGGCTGCTTTTGGTGGTGCCGCAACAGATACAGAACTTACAGCAGTTTTCCTTTTCGTGATTTCGTGCTTTTCGATTTTCTTGGCAGGGTGCAAAAGGCTTTCTGAGCTTATTTCCCACGATATTGATTCACGACGCCATGTGCTTGATTGGTACTCCAACGTGTTTCTTCGTAATGCGATGATTGTGTCTTCATGTGGTGGGATAGTTGGATACTTGGTTTGGTTTGTGCAGAGTAGCAATATCAATTTATTTTTAGTGGTGATTTCGTTCATATCACTGCTACTTGCCACCTTTCGCTTCTTTAAATTGGCTTTAGCTGGGAATGCTGAAGATCCAACGGCGCAGATTCTACTTGATCCGTGCTTGAGGTTCGTTGCTATTATGTGGGTTGGTAGCTTTTTGGGGTCCGTTTATGCCTAAGATGACTTCTCATAGTTGGGGAAATAACAAAAGGACCTTTGCTGAACATCAAACACATTTTCAGATACCAAATGTGGCCGAAACTGTTGTGAACTCTTCTTCTTCGGGTGTTATCCCCCGTGGAGCCGGACGAAGTTATGGGGATCAAGCATTGGTTTCGGGTGGGTTAATGATCTCGCTCACACAGCAAGATGATTCAAATGATTTAGAAGTCCACAATTCTGGCCTGATCAGCGTTAAAGGAAGCATGACAATAGGAAAACTTTTGGATGCGACTATGCCCCTTGGGTGGATCCTTCCCGTAATCCCTGGCTCACAGCACATCACGATTGGTGGTGCGCTTGCTGCTGATGCTCATGGCAAAAATCATTGGCACCAATCGTCTATCGCATCTTGTTGCGAGGAACTTAACGTAATGATCTCTGATGGCACAATTATCCGTTGCAATAGAGAAATAGAAAATCAGTTGTTTTGGGCAACGATAGGTGGATTAGGCCTCACGGGCTTAATAACTAGTGCAACCCTGCGTCTACAGAGAATCGCTGGCACCTCTGTCCAAGTTCAAACAAGGAGTTACAAGAACCTCTCATCACTCCTAAAGGGTTTTGAGGATGTAACTGCTTCAGAAGAATACGCTGTTGCATGGCTTGACCTTCTCACTTCACATCAGCCTGGGAGAGGGGTTGTGAGATCAGCGTCTATCTATCAACATGGCCAAGCTATGGCGAAACCAAAACGCTTCAATCAAATTCATATCCCGAAACCACGAAATTTGAACGTGGTTTTGCCCCCAATTTGTAGATCACATAATAATTTGAAATATCTAATGTCTTCCAAAGCTAGGGACTTAAGAGTTACATCAATACAGAATTACCTTTTCCCTCTCGATAGAGTTCGCAACTGGAATCATCTTTACGGTAAATCCGGGCTCATCCAGTGGCAATTCATTCTGCCTGATAAAGAAACATCACTTCTGGAGGAAATAATTATGGGATTTAGCAAAACCAGTGCACTTCCTGCATTAGCCGTACTTAAAAGGTGCGGTGAGGCTAGCGAAAGCTATTTGTCCTTCTGTTCTCCAGGGTGGACGTTAGCTATTGACCTGCCGGCTACCCAAGACGCATACCGCTATATTAATAAATTCAACTCTCGGATCGCTTCCGCAGAGGGGCGCGTCAATTTAGCGAAAGACTCATGTGTTGATGCAGATCTCTTAGATAAGATGTATCCAAAACTCGCACATTGGAAAACTATACAGAAGCAATTTGACCCACAGGGAATATGGCAAAGCGACCTTTCCCGACGACTATTACTTTGTAATTGAACCGCTAATCTAAAGGCGGCAAATCACCGAAATTGAGATCTAATCCCTTGTCAGGAACATGGTCATCAGCAACCTCAGCAATTTCAACGGTTGTCTTTTCTGGCTCGATAATCTCGCCTACTGCCAGCATCGCAGCACCTAGTATCACAGCGCCCGAACCTTTCGCTTTGATTTCATCTAAATCGGACGCTATTTGATCATCTAATTCATCGGAATTCATAACTCAAGTTTGCCATAGCCATAGGGAAATACCTACCTAGAAAACGAGGAAGGTGTTAGACGTCACAAAGCATGCAAGAGGTCAGATGATTTAATACACTTAGAGTCTGACAAGCGACCACTCCAAAGGAGTTTCTATGTTAATCGCCATAACTGGTGCGTCTGGCTTTATTGGATCAGCTCTCACATCTTTTTTAGAGAAAGATGGGCACAAAATTCTTTCTGTAAGTCGGAGCACGTCTGGAGATGTTTTATGGGACCCAACTTCGGGACAGATAGAAGCAGAAAAGCTAGAGGGAATTGATGCGGTCATCCATCTTGCTGGGGAAAATATTGCTTCAAGAAGGTGGACTGATAAACAGAAGCGCAGAATCCTTGATAGTCGGGTGGAAGGAACAAAACTATTGACAAAATCTATAGTGAATCTCTCAAATCCTCCTTCAGTCTTTTTAAGTGGATCTGCGATCGGGATCTATGGAAATCGAGGCGATGAAGAACTAGATGAAGACTCGTCAAGAGGCTCGGGTTTCTTATCTGACGTCGTAGATCAGTGGGAAAAATCAACTGCGGAGGCTGAAGCGGCTGGAGTCCGTGTAACTCACCTTCGAACCGGATTAGTTCAATCCCCGAAGGATGGGATGATGAAGAAAACACTTCCCTTCTTTAAATTAGGCTTAGGGGGTAAATTAGGCTCTGGCTCACAGTTTTGGAGCTGGATTTCTCTTGAAGATGAGATACGGCTTATTTCGTGGTTATTAACTGTTGATCTCTCAGGACCCGTGAATTTGACTGCACCGAATCCGGTAACCAATCTAGAGTTCACTAAATCACTCGGTCGCGCTGTAAGCAGGCCAACTATTTTCCCGATACCGATGATTGGGCCCAAGTTACTCCTTGGTGGTGAGCTAGCTTCAAACTTGATTGAAACTAGCGCCCGAGTTATCCCTAAACGAGCATTGGAACATGGTTTTGAATTCCGCCATTCTGATCTTGATGCATCGCTACCCGATATTCTCAAAAAATAAAATGGTAAAGAAGCAGTACTCTCAGAAGAGCATTTCCAGAAGTATTGAAGTCCCTTTTCCTCGTGGCCAAATTTTTGATGTAATCTCAAATCCCGAACTTCATTGCGAATTTGACGGATCTGGGTCAGTCAAAGGTCTCGTAATTGGAGGGCCGCTGAACGCTGTTGGCGATTCATTTAAAGCCAAGATGAAAATGTGGGGAATAAGATACCGTGTCA
>CAJWRY010000084.1 GCA_913046155.1 uncultured Candidatus Nemicrothrix sp.
CATATGCTGCACGGAGGCCAATTCCGACTTGGTCATCCCACACTTGAATAGGGTGCTCCCAGAATTTACCCCCCCATACAGGTGGGTTAGGGATCTTGAAAGCGTTGTTAACGTGAATATCTAGTCTGCCGTGATCACTTTCTATTTGTTGATACAACCTCACTATTTGTTCATCGTCTCCGAGATCCACCGACACGGGCACCCCTACGCCTCCAGCATCATTAACCATCTTGGCAGTTTCATCGATTGTTAAAGGGCCATCTCCTTTTGATCTCCCTGTTATGTAAACAGTTGCTCCCTTTTCTCCTAACCCCACAGCGATACCTCTACCGATTCCTCGACTAGAGCCAGTTACTACCGCTACTTTCCCTCTGAGTTCATTCTCTTTCATTGCATCCTCCTAGCTAACCGATGCTTCTTAGATCAACGATAAAAACAAGTGTCTCGTTAGGAGCTATAACGCCGCCAGCACCTTGGGAACCGTATCCCATCGCTGGGGGGATTACTAGCTTCCGGCGTCCTCCAACCCTCATTCCCTTGCATCCTTCATCCCACCCTGAAATAACTTGTCCTCCTCCGAGATGGAATGCAAAAACTTCGTTACGCGACCAAGATGAATCAAATTCAATACCTGTGGACCATGAGATACCGACATAATCCACACTAATAATTTGCCCTGACTCACATTCTGCTCCTTCACCGATAATTAAATCATCTAGAACTAATTCAGTTGGTGGGTTCCCCTCAAAAGGCACATCAACAATCGGTTTTTCAAATGAATTCACAACAACTCCTCACTCTTGATTTCTTTTTGCTTACAGAAAGCCAAAAGACGATCTTAACTCATTCAATAATTTGCTTAATGGACCGTCTATCCATTCTGTCCATTAGAGAATTTCTTCGCTCTCCTAGCTCTTTCCATGTTAACGATGGGACATTCTCCCGTAAGCCAGCAACTCTTCTAAAGGTTATATCGCTAACATCATCAGCGCTGAGTGAAAATCCTATTTCTGTTGCGACTCGTACCCCGTTTCTACCGAAAAAGGCAGAGGCAACTTCCAAGAATTCATTGAGTAAGTCCATATCAGGATCTAGTTCCTGCATCACTGATGAGAGGTAAGCGAAGTTCTTTACGAAGAGCATGAGTTCTTTGGGAATACGCGCACCTTCAGCGAGTAGACCTTTGATGAGACCTCGAAATTCATCAATAAATTCTTCCTCTGATAGCTCGAGAGGGTCAAAATTGTTTCGCTCAAGTTGGAATTCGTTTATCAAAAGACCTATGTCGGCGTCTTCTGGGAAAGCCCCTAGATCCTTTATCCCAACGACTTGTGATTCCACGTCACCGGTCATTAGGCCGACTACGTACCTGAGAAATGCCTGTCGTCGAGTACCATCAAGCCGACCCGTTATCCCAAAATCTACAAGACCTATTTTCCCTGTTTTATTTAGGAAGACGTTTCCTGCATGAAAGTCTCCATGGAATATGCCGTGGATAACAGCGCCTTCCAAAAGGCCTTCGACCATCTGACGGAAGACCACGGAACTACTTTCACTATCAATTCCCATGGCTATTGAATCACCTAGTGATACTCCAGAAATCTTAGTCATAACTATCACTCGCTCGGTAACGAGTCCGAGCTCAGGCTCGGGAATTTCCCACTCTTGCTTCAAATTTGAGTAAAGAACTCTTTTGATCTCGAATAGATTAGCTACTTCGAGTTTGAAATCTAGCTCCTCGCAGATTGTTTCAGCGAAAAGCTCAACGAGTGCAGGGGGATTGGCAAGAGCAGCGACCGGTATTTTTCCTACAAGTTTTGGAGCGACCCAGGCCATCACTTTCAGATCATCTATAACCTTTTTCCGTATCCCCGGTCGTTGTATTTTTATTACGACATCTGAACCGTTGCTCAAAACTGCTTCATGCACTTGAGCGATTGAGGCAGCAGCGATAGGCACCTGATTCACTGAAACTATCTCTGATCTTCTGTTCCCTAATTCGTCGTTGAGGACTTTCGAAATGTCTTCCCATGGCTCTGGGGATACCTGATCTCTGCATTTTTTGCATTCAGCAACGAGAGCTTCAGGGAAGACCCCTTCCGCTGCAGAAATTAGTTGAGCGAGCTTAACGTAGGTGGGTCCTTGAAGTTCGGCAACATGACGGAGCCTTTCATAAAGGAGTTCTTGCCTCCCTGTGCCTTCTGCTTTGCGGTCTCGGATCTTCCACATCATGAAAGCTTTCCCGAACCGGAAAACTGTAACTAACAAGCGGATTAACGGCGGAAATTTTGGTTTCCTTATCAAGTCTGGTATTGATAGTCGTAATGTCCGCCTTGTCTCATCTGCCTCCCTGATCCACTGATTGACGATTTCAGATGATTCGTTATCTTCAAGTTTTGACTCCACTTTGACCGTGGTCTTGAAGCTAGTCTGATTTTGTGATTGGTCACTTTCACCGTCAGCTAAAATTTTGATTTCAAGTTTTGCTGGACCCCAAATTCCCATTGAAAGAGGTTTCCACTCAACTGGAGACACAAGTTCATATGAAGAAACCTTCTGAACAAAAGATCCTAAAGCTTCTTGTAATTCAGCGCGAGCTAGTGAGGCGCCGAGGCAGTGATGGGCTCCGGACCCAAATGCTAAATGAGGGCAACCACTTTCCCTAAATATATTAAACTCAAAGCCCCGTTCTTCTGCTTCAGAAAGGCCTCCAGCGTGAAGTCCTAGAAGAACAGTTGAGCCAGCAGGAAAGAGAATTCCATCTATTACTTGATCAGTCGTGGCTAAGCGGCCAGTTGTTCGAACAGCGCTGATATATCGAAGTGATTCTTCTACAGCTGCAGGAATAAGAGAGGGATCATTTCTTAATGCTTGGTACTGGTCCGGGTGGTCAGCCAGCACCGCAATTGTTGCTCCCAACTGGTTTCGCGTAGTATCTGTTCCGGCAAGTAAAATAGCTTCAACCATCGCGCTCAATTCATCATGCGAAAGGCGATCTTCGTTATAGTGACTTTGAACCAGCTCAGTAAGTAAATCGTCCTCTGGGGCACTGCTCCGCTTAATGATTAGGTCTTGGACATAGGCGTCAAGATCCTTTTGAGCTTTTGATATTTCTCCTAAACGGCCAATAACGGACTCAATATCTGCGTCGAGGGCTGAGAAAATGATGTCGGCCCATTCGTCGAAGAGTTTCCAGTCACTGTCATCAACCCCGAGGATACGGCAAATCACTGGAACAGGGAAAGGGCGACAGAATTCCGATACAAGTTCTCCTCCGCCATTCTCAACTATTCTTGAAACCAATTTGTCAGCATGATTTTTCATGAACTCACGATGTTTATTTGTATTTCCAGAGGTGAATGAAGAATTAACCAATCGTCGAAGCCGTTTATGATCTTCCCCTTCCACGGACAAGACATTTGGACGCATTCTGACCGTTGAAGGAATTTCAGGAACAATACGCTGAGCTTGTTCAAGCATCACGTTCAAATCGGAAATTCCATTTTCCATTTGATCTAGAGCGGAGAAGCTTGAGAGTAGTGATATCCACTCGGGATTTCTAAGAATAGACTTGACCTGTTTGTAGCCAAGTACCATTGGGCCGGCAGGCGTAGAAACAACCCAACCCTGACTTGTCATTGATTCTGTCAAGGACAATATCTCGCCAAAATTTGTGGCTGATAGTTCAACGAACGGAACAGCACCTGGTGCACTGACATCAACTACGTTAGTAGAAGAGGCTGAGTTTCCTTCAGTCGTTGTCATTCGAAGCTTTCTTACTATTGCCTTTGCTTTGAAACGGATGTGTCCGGAGCATCATGAACCGCAGCTAAGGATCTCCTAGTATTCTCAGTGATACTGACTATGCTCGAGTGAGTGCCTCTTCAAGTATATTTCTAGCGATACTTGGGCATTCAGCTAGGAGGGTATTAAATTCGCTTCGAGACATAGCTAGTATGGTTGAGTCGAAAGCTGCTCGAACGGTCGCATCTCTTGGTTCATTGAGAATTACAGCTCTTTCGCCAACAACGGCGCCGGGAGCGATAGATGCTATCAGCTTTCCATCTTTCTCAATAATAAGCTGTCCATGAACCAGTAAGAGAACCTCATTTCCAAATGCGCCTTGATGCATTAGGATGCTTCCCTTGTTTACGTCTATGCGAGTTGTTAGCCTGCAGAGTGTCTCAAGTTCTTGCGGAGTCGCTGAGGCCGCAAAGGCAAAATCAGCGTATTGTAAATGGTGAGTTGATTTCTTTGCCATTATTAATCCTTTGGTAGGGGGGGTCTGTAATTAAGACCATATGTATTCTGCCTCATTTGAGCAATTATTGCTCGTGAATGGGTGGTGTCTTTTGTCACTATGCAAAATGTCACAGTTTGCAATAGGGTAATAACTGCTCAACGCTGTCAAAGAAAAGTGCGAAAGTACTTCAATAAACGCCTATTGTAGAACTATGTCAGAAGATGAGATTGTGTTTTGGGATCGTGCGGGGAACCCTAAATTTGAAGCTTGGTTGAAAGCAGCTGAAGCTGTTGTAGGAGAAGGCAATATACAGCAAGTCTTGCACTCTGACCTAGCAGGTGGCTTGCATATAAACCCTATCTACACGGATGAAATGAGTGAGGGGTTAACCGATCAGGTGTCAGGAGGAGTTGGCTTGCGCTCCTCAAATCCGGCTGGGAATATCAAAGGTTGGGATATCCGCCAACGTCATTGGGTCACGGATGTTAGTTCAGCGAATTCACTAATGTTAGAAGATCTCTCTCGGGGAGCAAGGAGCATTGAGCTGGCAATCGATAAGACTGAGATGATTGCGTACGAAGAACTTTTAGAAGGTGTCATGCTTGACATGGCAGGAATTGGTCTTTCATGCAGCCGAGAAAGCCTTTCCGCTGCTTCTCAACTCGTTGATCACCTATTAAGTAAAATGCCGGAGTCATCTGAGAATATTTTTGATCTCGGCGTTGACCCTCTTGGGGAACTCTTAAGTAAATCACTTGAAAGTAATGAATTCGAATCATATCTAGCCGGTAGCGCTCTACTGGCTGCTCAAGTTTCTAATAGCTTTCCCCAAGCAACTACATTCCGAATCAACGGATTGAAATACGCGCAAATAGGTGCTGATACAGTTACAGAAATTGCTGGAATTCTCTCAACGTTTGTTTCCTATTTACGAGCTATGGAAAAGGCCGGTATCGAAATGGAAATAGCTTTGAAACAGTGTCTGATTATCATCTCAGTAGGAACTGACCAATTCCTCGACATTGCTAAATTGCGTGCCTTGAGACTTCTTTTGCAAAACATAGGAATTGCTTGTGGGGTAGAGAGCTACCATATAAAAATTCAAGCCCAAACTTCAGATTATTTGATGTCTAAAGATGACCCTTGGGTGAATCTGCTACGAACAACAGTTGGTTGTTTCTCAGCGGCTACTGGAGGAGCTGATATCATTTCCATTCCTGCATTTGATAGTGCATTTGGGGTACCAAATGAATTTGGGTTGAGACTAGCTAGGAACACGCATCTAGTTCTTATGGAGGAATCCAATGTCCATCGGGTCGTAGATCCTGCTGGAGGATCATGGTACGTAGAGGCGCTCACGAAAGATATTGCAGAAAACTCTTTGCTTGGGGCGGCAACAACAATTATTCAAGGAATTTCTGTTGGAATGATGTCAACTGGAATTACTGTATTTATTATATGTGTAGGCATTATTGCTGCTTTTATTAGTGCTGGAGGAATAGAGAGTACCGGACAGGGAATTTACGGAATTGCCTTTGCTGCTATTGGAATGCTTTCTACACTTGGTATAACATTAGCAACCGATGCATTTGGACCGATTGCTGATAATGCAGGTGGAAACGCTGAGATGTCTGGATTAGACCCCATTGTTAGAGAACGAACAGATGCGTTAGATTCTCTTGGAAATACGACTGCTGCTACAGGTAAAGGATTTGCCATCGGATCAGCCATCCTTACATCACTTGCTCTCTTTTCAGCATTTCTAACAAGAGCAGAACTTTTGGATCCTAATGCAAAAATTATGAATAGCATTAACTTACTGGATCCTCTTGTTTTAACTGGTTTATTCGTTGGTGCTATGCTCCCATTTCTTTTTTCTGCAATGACAATGAAATCAGTCGGTAAAGCAGCTTTTGACAT
>CAJWRY010000085.1 GCA_913046155.1 uncultured Candidatus Nemicrothrix sp.
TTGGGGCTTCAGGCCCACAGGTCATAGAAGGCTTTCATGGAATTCCATACAAGGCTCCGCTAGGCCACACAAGAGAGGCAATAGAGATATGTAGAAAGGTATGGAAGCGAGAAGAAAAGCTAACATACGAAGGAAAGTACTACACACTCCCTCTTCCGGAAGATCAGGGAACTGGATTGGGTAAGCCTTTAAAAATTATCACCCACCCGCTGCGCCCAAATATTCCTATACACATAGCTTCACTAGGCCCAAAAAATGTGGAACTCACAGCCGAACTTGCTGAAGGGTGGCTTCCGACACTATTCATGCCTGACAAAGCAGATCTCGCATTTGGTGATGCTCTGAAAATAGGACTTAGTAAACGCAGCAATGATCTTCCTCCACTCGATATCGTTGCTGGAGGAATGGTAGCGATCGGTGATGATGTCAAACAATACCTTGATTTCGGACGACCAAATACAGCCCTTTATGTAGGAGGTATGGGAGCGCGAGGAAGAAACTTCTACAATTCTCTAGTCCAACGATACGGTTTTGAACAAGAGGCTCTTCAAATCCAAGATCTCTACTTATCAGGGAAGAAGAAGGAAGCTGAATCAGCAGTTCCTCTTGAACTTCTTGAGGGCATGAACCTCGTCGGCCCAGAAGGCTATATCAAAGAAAAAATAGCCCAATTTGCCGAAGCAGGTGTGACCTACCTGAATATCGGACCTATCGGATCACCTGAAGAACAAATGAAAATCGTCGAAAAACTAAAGGAAATCATTTCCTAACAATGAATGGGAATAGTTAACTTTGCTTTAGATCCTCAATAGACGATCTAAAAGCATCATCACATTTCGAATCCGCAGGTGGGCGCAAAGTAACCCCGCCAACGAGGCCACCGAAGCGGTCGTGCACCTCATCCGCCAAGCCATCAAATGAACAAGTAATAACAACCTGATGAAACAACTCATCAGGTATCAACCGGAAGATATCCTCACCTTCACCAGCCGAAAAGCGTTTCCTCAGTTCCACAGCTAAATCCCTAAAGCCCAAAAGGTCCAGAGTCGGCGCATAAGCAGGAGTTGAATACAAGAAAGCAAGCATTCTCTTCTTCTCCTCAATAAGTTTCTCACGCTCCTCGGAATCGTCTGTCACCACCGTCAACGGCGCAGCGATCACAGAAAATTTTCTCTTCTGGTTTGCGCCTAAACTGGAATCAATCAAAGGAATAACATTTTCTGTCAGATGTAGAGAATGCGAATTAGTTGGATGTGTGATTAAACCATCACAGTGTTCAGCAGCCAGTACACTCAATTTCGGACCCACCGCTCCCAACCAAATTTCAGGAACGCGGACGTCACCTAAAGACTCAGGAATAAATTCATCCTGTAAGCGAGACAAATTATAAAATTCGCCCTGAAAGGGAACACACTCCCTCTGCTCAAAAGAATCAAAGGATGCCTTTACAGCGCCAATGTATTCACTCAACCTGTTCACAGGGTTGTCAAAGGGCATTCCGTATCGTCCTTCAATATTTTTTCGAATCTGAGTACCTAAACCCAGGTCAAAGCGGCCCTCAGATAATTGTGCAAGATCCCAAGCAGAAAGAGCGGAAACCATGGGGCTTCTAACAAAAGCGAGAGCAACTCCTGTACGCACATGTAACGAAGACGTTGCTGCTAAAGCAAGAGATGACACGACAAATGGGTCATGAACCATTTCAGGAATATGTAAAGTATCAAAACCCAAAGATTCGACCCGACGAGCGTAGTCTTTAACATCACGTAACTGCATTCGAGGATTGATCCCAGCAACAATCTCCATTTACGCTCCTTTATCCCTTCTGTAACAATAGAAGAATTTCTGCTGAGTTACTTTTCCGCATAACTTTCAACTAACGTCACATCATGATCTCATTGATTGAATTTAAACACAATGCCAGCGACTGGCTACAAAAGAATCTTGAAGTTGCACCTCCAAACTACGGAGCCATCCTGCCACCAGCATTAGAAAAGGAAGGTGTTGATTGGCAGAAAAGATTATTTCATGAAGGATGGGCAGGAGTTCACTGGCCCAAAGAACATGGTGGATTAGGGCTCACGCCTGAGCACCAATCCATTTGGCTTGAAGAATGCGCTCGAGCCGATGTTCCACCATACGTCAATATGGTTGGTGTTGTTCTCGCAGGACAAGGTGTGCAAATCTATGGGACAGATCACCAGAAGAATCTCCATCTTCAATCAATTATTGATGCCACACAACTTTGGTGTCAGCTCTTTTCCGAACCTGAATCAGGATCAGATTTAGGGTCACTTCGCACTACCGCTGAAGCAGATGGCGATGGCTGGGTAGTGAATGGCCAAAAAGTTTGGTGTAGCGGAGGTCGTTACAGCAACTGGGGAATCCTTATGGCCAGGACGGACCCAAATCTACCAAAGCATCGCGGTATTAGTTTCTTCTTGATTGACATGCATAGCGATGGAATTGAAACACGGCCATTGCGGCAAATGACAGGTGAAGCAGAATTTGACGAAGTATTCTTCACCGATGTTTCGCTCCCGCAAACCGCACTTCTTGGACCGCTAAATGGAGGCTGGCACGTAGGCATGGATATCTTGACAAAGGAAAGAGGCTCAATAGGGGCAGGAGCCATAACCATGCAGCGAAGACTAGATAGTCTTCAATCTCTAGCGAACAAAGAGCTATCTCACGATAAACGTCAACAGCTTGTGCAATTGCTTATAAAAGGGAAAAGCTATCATTACTTAGGTCAACGGCAGGGGCCGGCCGCATCGGTTTCGTCTTCTTTGAACAAGTTAGGAATCACAGAATTAATGTTTGATATCGCTAACTTACGAGCAGATATTGCAGAAATTGAAGCACTATTATCCGGATCTGGATCTGACAGCCTTCTCTCGGCACCAGGGGCGAAGATAGCAGGGGGGACTTCACAAATACAAAAGAATATCATCGGTGAGCGAATACTTGGCCTCCCAAAGGAACCTAACCCCAGCTGACTGTAATCAACTACTGCAACTGAGCATTGAACACCCAGCTCGATCCTTTGCCCAATCAGGCCGCTTCGCAAACCATTTATCAAATTCCGGTTGATCATCGTAAGGATTCTTAAGCATTTTTTCTAGATCATAAAGCATGCTGAGGTCACCTTGTTCCGCAGAATCTATCGCTAGCTGAGCCAAATAATTTCGCAACACATACTTTGGATTAACTTGATTCATCTGCTTTTTTCGCTTTTCATCAGAAATACCCTGATTACGTAGCACATCACAATAATGGCCGATCCAGCTACGAAGAGACTCCCAATGGACTTCAGGCTTGGACCCTGGTTCGTAGTAAGCGCTCTTTAAGAGAGCAGATATTTCATCAATATTGATGTTGGACCCCACAGCTATAGAAGATAATGATCGGAAAAAAATAGTCATATCTATTTCTCCCGTTTCAAGTATCGAGAACAAATCTGTAATCACTCGTTGCGATGGGTCTGAACTATGTTCAACCAATCCCAACTTGGCAGCCACCATGTCAGACCACCTTCGTGCAAAGATTTCCTCGTACTCATCTAAGGCTTCTTGTAGCGGCTCAACATCGCCCACGACTGGGTAAATCGCATTAGCTAACTGGGCCAGATTCCAATGACCTACAGCGGGTTGATTACGGAACCGGTATCGACGTTGGTGCCGGTCAGTAGTGTTAGGCGTCCAATCCGGATCAAAATCATCAATCCATCCATACGGTCCATAGTCGATAGTAAGTCCATGTATTGACATGTTGTCTGTATTCATAACCCCGTGCACGAAACCAACACGTTGCCAATGAGCCATTAGTACAGCTGTAGAGGAAATAACTTCTTTGAAAAAATCAATATATTTCTCAGGTGAATTGTCATTGATTTCAGGAAAGTGATGTTTGATTGTGAAGTCAAGCAAAGTCCTCAATCCATCGATATCTTCCCGAGCAGAAAAGATTTCAAAGTTCCCAAATCTAATAAATGAATCAGCTACTCGACATACAACCGCACCAATTTCTTCAGCGAGATTTCCATCGTAAAACATATCTCGAACGACGTTATCTCCTGTACTGCAAAGGCTAAGTGCACGTGTGGTAGGGACGTGGAGGTGATGCATAGCCTCACTGCATAAATACTCTCTAATAGAGGATCGAAGGACCGCTCTTCCATCACCACTTCGAGAGTACGGCGTAGGCCCAGCCCCCTTTAACTGAAGCATGTAGCTATTTGAATCTATTCCCTTGACTTGCCCTAAATTGATTGCTCTACCATCACCTAGTTGTCCAGCCCAATTCCCAAATTGATGCCCCCCGTAACACATTGCATGTGGATCCATATCCGCTGTAACCGCATTTCCAGAAAATATTTCAGTAAATTCAGTAGAATCCGCAACATCGCTCGTTATGCCTAGCAGTAAACTAACCTCTTCGGACACAACAAGGGTCTCCGGAGCTGCTGTGGGAGTAGGAAGAACTCTTGAATAGTATGCATTATGAACTTGACGGCGAGTATTAGTAATCTCCTCATCCCCTCGTAATTCATTTGTGAATGGGTTATCAAAGGTCAGGTCTCCTAATTTCACTTGTCGTATTTGTGATTCAGGTTTCTCCATCAAATCTTTCCTTTTCTAGCTTCTACGATAGTTCGCAAAAACCGTTGTCACCATCTACGATCAGTCTGTGTGGAAACATGAAGATGTAGATCCATTTAGCGATGACCCTCAACCTGAGATAGCAGTTGTACGGGCTGGCGAAGATTTAGACTGGGAAATAGTTGAATCATTTTTGCGGGACTCGTTACCTCAGGAGATAGATACTGCTGGAAAATTTGATGTCCATCAATTTCCCAATGGTGCAGCGAACTTAACATACCTAGTTTCATTTGGGTCAACTGAACTCGTTTTGAGGCGTCCACCATTTGGGAATCTGGCTCCAGGAGCTCATGATATGGGAAGAGAATACAAGGTGCTATCAAAACTTTGGAAGATCTTCCCGATGGCGCCTCGCGCATACCTATTTTGTGATGATGTAACCATTGCTGGTGCCGCAATGTTTGTTATGGAACGTCGCGTCGGTGAGGTAATACGTGGGATAGTGCCCCGTTCAATGAGGCATCACGACCGTTTAGGTGATCGAATTGGTCGTGCTTTGGCCGCAGCGATTGCCGAGTTTCATTCGTTGAATCCAACGGATGTAGAGCTGGAAACCTTAGGGAAGCCAGATGGTTTTGTGCTACGACAAGTTGAAGGATGGAAAAAAAGATGGGATCTAGTTTCTGATGAACGTTACCAGCAAGGAATGAATGACGTATACGCTGCTTTGATATCTGATTTGCCAGAGCCTCAACGAGTAGCGTTCGTCCATAACGACCTCAAACTTGATAATTGCATGTTTAAAGCAGATAACCCAGATGAGGTGCACGCAATATTTGATTGGGATATGACGACACTGGGGGATCCACTCATTGATTTTGGAACGTTACTGAATTATTGGCCTGACCCAGACGATGACCCTGATGTTGTCAGAGGGGGTCATGCCGGGCTTAATCAAATGGGTCTTCCAAGCAGGTCGCAATTAACGGAATATTATGCAGAGAAATCTTTACTAGATCTGGAAAGTATTTATTGGTATGAGGCTTTTGCACAATGGAAAACGGCGACTGTGCTCCAGCAACTTCATTACCGGTGGAAAGTCGGGGATAGTACGGACGAACGAATGGAAACCATTGCTGATGGCCTTCCACGTTTTATTCAAAAGGCCGAAGAACTGCTCAGTGTGTAAGTTATTCGGTTGCGTCGTAGTTATATAGCTCTCTAAGTTCTCGTTTAAGAATTTTCCCACTTGCATTCCGAGGAATCACATCGATAAATTCAACAGCTTTCACTGTCTTAAACGGAGCTAACTTCCCTTCGCAGTGGCTTATTACGTCATCTGCTGTAAGTGAGTCATCTGCACGAACGATTACAGCTAGCGGTGATTCGC
>CAJWRY010000086.1 GCA_913046155.1 uncultured Candidatus Nemicrothrix sp.
GTGATGACAATACTCATCCCGAGAGCATATGAAATGAAAACCGCAGACCCATTAACAATGCCGTCTCGACTGAAAGAGCCCCCAACTGTGAGGAAGAAGATAGGTGCCGAGCAACCTATTGAAACGAAAGCGTATGATATGCCAAATAAAAATATTGATGGTAGTTGACGGTTTGAAGTACCCATCTGGATTCTTGGAATTTTTAGAACAGGGTGGTAACCGGCGACCATTGCTACACCGAGTAGCACAAGTGTTATTCCAATTCCAAGGGTTATATACCCCGCCTGCTTTTCTACACTTGCTTCGCTGATGATGGTGTTGGTGAGGATTCCGATAATTGCAAAAACAAAGACAAAACCAAGTGAAAGAGTTAATGAAACTTTTAGTCCATTAAGAATTCCTACTTCACGATTATCATCATTATCTGATTCAAGACCAAGGAAATATGACAAGTATGCAGGCAGCATAGCAAATCCACATGGATTGAAAGCTGCTATCAAACCTGCTGCTAGAGGAAATGCTAAATCAACGCTGATCATGGTTTAAAGTAATCATCAAGGCGAGCGTAGACATCGTCTGAATTCATAGCGGTTAAATGTGTGCCCACGATTTCACCATCCGAATTAACGAACACAGTAAATGGTAATCCTACAGCCCCAACGTCTTGTAGTAGCGTTCCGTCATCTCCGTAGAGAATAATGTATGAGGCTCCAGTTTGGTTTATTAAATCTTTTGCGCGATTGATATCTGTTTCCCCACTATTTATACCAACAAAGGAGACGTTAAGGTCATCTAGATATTGAGAAGCTAGTTCAGGTTTGTATGATCTGTTATGAATTCTTTCTATTTCGGTAATTTCGCGTTTACAGGGATCACACCATGAGGCGAAGAAGTTGATAACTAGTGGCTTTCCTTTAAGTGACTTGCTATCAAATAGTTGCCCATCGCTATCCGTAAGTTCTGTAGGGAGAGAAAGGATTGGATTGTTATCTGATTCAGCACATGATGGAAACGCAAGCAACAAGGCTGGAATCGTTAACAATGCAGAGATGATGAATCTTTTCCCTTTGCTCATGTTTTGAAACTACCGTTTAAATTGTTCTTTGAGGTAGTTCTGCTCCATGTGTGAAACATCTCTCACCTGTTCCCGGTACGTGATATGTACCGGGAACAGAGATTTGGTTGAAGCTCGCTTTAGCCGTTGCTTCGAACGAATTGAGAGAGGAAGCGCTTTAGGCTGTTTTGAGAAGTGCTTGAAGGTGCTCAGGAACAGGTACTGTTGGCATCTGTTCTTCTGGGCGTGGCACTTTTGAGGGTCTGCCTCGACGGCGCTTTACGGAGAGAATTTTGCCGTTTATGAACAGTTGACCTCCCCAAACTCCGCAAGGTTCATTTCGCTCTAAAGCTCCTTGAAGACAGGGTGAGATTACTTCACAGCTTGCGCAAACTTGCTTTGCAGCCGCTATTTCATGGATTTCCTCTGAAAAGAAAATATCCTTATTGACTGATGAAGCAGCGCACTGTGCAAATGCTTGCCATTTCTCTGATGTGTAGTTAGTTGTTATCATAATTTTCTCCTTTTGTTATGTTTAGTAAAAAGCGAAAAGGCCGCCGGATTACCGGCGGCCTAAGGGATTTACTCGTTTGACTTTATACAGCAAACTCCTTAGGCCTCGCGAAATAAGGCTTAAACGTATTGGTTGTGAAATGGTTCGTAACACTTGATAGAGCGCCCATTCGCAACGTTGGTATTTGATGATGTTTCTCAGATAAAAAGGCGTGCGCGTGTGGAGAAATATGATTAAATGAATTTCGATTATCAAAACATTGAATATTTTTAGTCATAACTCTCCTTTCAAAACGGCTTTCAGCATAATGTGCTTTTGTTCTTAAACCACCTTTCGGTGGCAAACTTTGACTTTATTTAGCAATATCAAAGCAGAGCATCTTTCTACAGTGCTGTCAAACGATTTAAATTACCAACAAGAAATACTGCGTTAATCAGTGCTGGTGTATGTAAATATTCCGTTATCGGATCCTCTTGTAAGCTCCCCTGATTCTTTGAGGTGTTCAAGGTGAGCATATGTCTCACTCTCGGCCATATCACCCCAGGCTCTTTCGCTGAAGAGAACGCGCATGTAATCAGTTACAGTTCCTCCGATTAATTGGTGGGAGGCGTCACGAATGGTCTGCAACCTTTCTTGATGATGGTCGATAATCTCCATTGATCGTTCTTTAAGGTTTGTGAATGGATGACCGTGCGCTGGAAGAGCAACTAAGACATTATCAAAATCGGTCATACGTTCTAGCGAGCCAAAGAATTTTGCAAGAGGATCAGCCTCCGGTGTTATGCCACCTATGTGTGGAGTAATCGAGGGTAAAACATGATCCCCGGAGAACATTATTCCATTCACCGGATCCCATAAGCACAGATGATCATTAGTATGACCTGGGGTATGAACGGACAGCCATTCTCTTCCACCCAGTTCAATAATTTCATTATCTTCAACTTCCACGTTAGGTTCAGGAGTCTTAAACCACGAAGAATTAAATCTTCCCATTTTTCTAAATCGTTCAATTTCTTCTGGCTCAGGCTTAGTTCGCTTAGTCCCCCAAGGGAGACGCTCTGAAAATATTCGCTCAATTACTGCTTGCTGAGCCTCCTCAGAATTCGGATCAAGGGCATCTGAATCCTCGTTTTCTTCGATTTCACTTCTATTAAATGCTTTGCGAAAATTTCTATGCGTTAGGATTTTCGCCCCTGTCTCACTTCGAATTCTTTCAGCTCCGCCAAAGTGATCGAAATGCGAATGTGTCACAATAACCGTGTGGATGTTATTTACTGTATATCCGGCTGTTCTGAGACGATTAGAAAGGGCCTTCCAAGAGTCGTCCCCGGGTAGACCTGGATCAACCACTGCAATTCCTTGTTTGTCTTCGATTACGTAGCAATTTACATGTCCCAATCCGGGAAGGTTCACTGGTAATTGTGTTCGAATGACATCAGGAGCGACCTCAGTGACTTCCTCGCTAGCTGGTTCCTGTTCCTGTTTAGGGTGTCGATGTTTGTGGGCGGTAACCGTTGTTTGCGATTCTGAAGTATCGGGATCCGTCATGATGAAGGTTTTTCTTCTTTGAAAATCCTTGATCGATAAAACTCTAACTCTTTGACGCTTGCTTTGATATCATCCATTGCCCGATGACCCCCATCTTTCTTTGGGGCATCCACTAAAATTTCAGGGAACCATCTTTTCGCAAGTTCTTTAATGCTGGAAACGTCCACGCACCTGTAATGAAGAAAATTCTCGATGTCAGGTAACCATTGAGCCAGGAATCTTCTATCGGTGCCGATTGAGTTTCCAGCGAGAGGAACGGTTTTTTCCTTATCAATATGTGACCGGAGGAAATCCAACGTGGCTTTGCCAGCTTCTTCAAGGGTGACCTCAGAATTTTGTATTTCATTCAGAAGTCCGCTTCTCGTGTGCATTTCAATCACATATGGATCCATCTTTGCTAAATCATCTTCTGTTGCTTGAATGACAAGACTCGGTCCCTCGGCGATAATTTCTAAATCGTTATTAGTTATCAAGGTAGCGATTTCTACAATGACGTTCTCTGCTGGATCAAGTCCAGTCATCTCAAGATCTATCCAAGCAAGCATCCCGCTAATCCTATGTCAAGATCACCCGAATTGTGCAAAGCGAAGAATGTTGTTTTGTTATGCATGCTAAAGAAATAGTGGCTACGCTTCCTTCGTGATTAAAGTTCCTATTAAAAGACTAGATGCAGATTTGCCTCTACCAAAATATGCACAACCTGGAGACGCTGGGTGTGATCTCTTAGCAGCTGAGCAAGCTGTACTTGAACCCGGTGGTGGAAGAGGACTCATCTCTACCGGAATAGCGATAGCGTTACCTGAAGGGTACGCCGCTTTCATACAACCCAGAAGCGGCCTTGCATTAAAACACGGGGTTACTTGTTTAAATACACCTGGTTTGATTGATAGCGGTTATCGAGGAGAATTAAAGGTTCTTTTGGTCAATACCGACCCGAAGGTCCCATTTGAGGTAAATCGCGGGGAAAGAATAGCTCAGTTAGTTATTCAAAAAGTAGAGCAAGCTGAATTCGTTGCTACAGAAGACTTATCTCAAACAGAAAGAGGGGATGGCGGATTCGGATCAACTGGAGTTAGCTAGTCTCATCCGTTGCCTGAACTTCAAAAACTACCCAAGATTTCTCAATGTTCACCACGAGTTCGCTAACTCTAGGTGATACGAAGTTTTTAAACTCAGTTATTGGCTCGATTATGTTATCCACTGTTCTTGTCGTTTGTGACGTAACTGTGACATGCATCTTTTTAAGCGAAAATAGAAAGTTTATATGAAGAGGCTTTTCCCATTCATGTATTGAAAAGAACATGTCTGTTGTGGATTTCATGACTGCTCTGAGGTTCTCTATTTCCTTCAATGAAAATCCGCTTCGTAGCCCTAGGTGAGCAATGGTTGTTTGAGCCACTTCCTCGTAGTGAGAAGAAGTTGGGATAATAAGTTGAACCTGATCGTTATTTTCCATTTCTTAAATCTTATTCTTTACGATGCTCCTGAGTTGGCACATCAGATGTTATTTTATAATTTTTCCTTAGCCCTGCTTTTCGTAATTTTCTCACTAGTTCGCGAGAGTCTGTCGCAGTAGCTCCTAGGTCTACAGCTTTTTGCCAAAATCTCTCTGGAATATCATAATGATCACCGTGAAATGCCTGCTTAGGTATCCCTAGCTTTGAAGCAAAGTCGTGTAACTCTTCGTAGCTGCTATCACTCGCAAGGTGAGAAAATCTTTCGCCTTTAAAATGCCATAGTGGTTTGTCAATAAGTATTGTCATATTTCCCATCAGTGAATAAAGCGACAGAAATGAGTCTATTCTTTCAACTTCGAGTTCTTTGATCAAAGAATCTTTAATTAACTTGGAATTGCTTTATAAACCAATCGAGAGTTTCTTTCACGAAATTAGAAATCCCTCATGAGAGACGTATTTAGCTTTCTCTACACAAAAGAGTTAAATACTGCATTTCCGTTTGAGGGCAACTGCGAATTTAAAACATAGCTACTTATTCATTCATAATTTCGGACGTCTAGATTGTCACCAAAGTGCTAGTAAAGGTACTAAAGTTACGTAACTGTGGCTAGACTTCACCGTCTAGATAATTGTAAAAATTTGCCTCCGTAGCCAAGCCTGGTAAGGCAGCGGACTTTTAATCCGAAGATCGTGGGTTCGAATCCCACCGGAGGTACAGTATCAGATCTGATCAGGATAGGTTTCTTCATCAGGGTCTAATAGTTGGATTCTTTCCCCTAGATAAAATTCATCGTCTATAAGTTCAAACCATCTTCCACCCAGATTTGAAATTCGTCTGTATTCCTCTCCAAGCAAGCTTTCAAGGGCATAAATGCAACCTCCATGGGTGACGACAACTATTGAATCGGACTCAGTCGACGAAGCAATGATACGACCAAGGCCTTCGCGTAGGCGCTTTATTAGCACATCATCAGGTTCCCACCCGCTGGGCCACCTATTTTGAGCTAAGTAACCAGGGAACTTTTTATCAATCTCATCTCTAGTTAATCCACTAAATTCTCCCGCATCCCGCTCTTGAACTTGTGGCTCTATCAAAATATCATTTGAATCCTTATCATGTGCTTTAGCAAAAATCTCAGCAGTTTCTCTAGCCCTGACCAAATCAGAAGAAGCAAGAATTGAGAAATCGGGCAATTTCTTTGCCGCTATAAGTGCCTGTTCTTTTCCTAAATCAGTAAGAGGGGGGTTTGCTTTTCCTTGCCACCTACCCAGGGCATTCCACTCAGATTGCCCATGTCGCACTAGAAGTAATTTTGTCATGAGTTCT
>CAJWRY010000087.1 GCA_913046155.1 uncultured Candidatus Nemicrothrix sp.
CAAGCCTACTTAAAGTGAGGATGACCTCATCAGCTTCACTTAGTTCATATTTGGACCGGGCTTGCACTCGCTGCTGTGGTGTTAATGGTTTGAAACGCTTTTCATCAACTCCAGGAGGAACAATGACTACAGGTAGCGAAGTTTTTGCAGCTCTTTCAGCTTCTTCGGTTGAATATTGGCCAGCCGTTACTACTAACTGTGAATTGCGTAATACCTTACGCAATATTTGTTTGAGTACTGGGATTCTTCCGGGAATCGTAACCTCAGCTCCATGCAGTATAACGCCGTATGGTATTCCTATTTTTGGACCCAAAATTCCGACAGGGACCGCTGGGTCAAACAGAACAAAATCTATGTTTCGTTCTATGATGATTGATCGAATCTGCTTGGCTAGCTTTGGCACTGGGAGCAGTACTCGCTGCTTCGTGCGAATAATTTTATGAGTCTGTTTGGAGTCAAATGCTTGACAGCCCTCATAAGGGGTACACAAGACTGTTACTTCTGCTTGAGGCAATCTCCGATAAATTTCCCAAAGATATGATTGTATCCCTCCTACCTTTGGGGGGTAATCGTTCGTAACTAGTAAATGATTCAATTCGTACCCTTTAGCGTTTTTCTACTTGTCTAACTTGCAACGCAAGCTCGCGCTGAACGTCTTCAGATCCGTCATTTTCCATGCCCGTGAGCAGATTGGACAAACCAAGTCGCTTTGCCGCCCATACTGCATAACTTCTTAACATTGAATCAGCGCTTTTTAAATAACGCATAAGGATAAACTGCACCTTCTCACTCTCGGCAATCCCTATGTTACCCAATACCAAGAGAGCATTTCTCCGAAGATAGCGGGGGTCGCGTTGTGGTATGTACCACTGTCCATACTTTGATATCAACGTTTCATCGTCTTGTTCAAGAATATTAAAAATAGAGACGGTAGACCTGTCTCTTCTAGTCTTCAAGCTTTCAATTCGCTCCTCATATTTGTTTATCGGACAAACATCTTGGCAGTCATCACAACCGTATATTTTATCGCCCAGCACCTCTCTAAATTCTGGGGGGAAGTCCTCGGGAGATTGCACTAACCAAGCAAGACAACGATTACTGTCGATTACTCCGGGAGAGGTTATCGCTTCTGTTGGGCAAGCATTTATGCACTTTGTGCAAGGTCCGCAATTTTCTTTTGCTGGGGTGTTAGGTTCAAAAGCAGCGTTTGTTAGTATCGAACCGAGAACGAACCAAGAGCCTCTTTTGGGTATCAGGATATTTGCGTTTTTTCCGTACCATCCGATTCCCGCTTGGTAAGCTGCTTCGCGATCCACTAAAGCATTATCATCAATCAATATTATTGTTTTGAACCCTTTGCTCTCTAGTTCGTCTGCAACCGCAGAAAGGCCTTTTCGGAGTCTTTCATAATAATTTTCTTGAGCATAGAGTGCTACTTTGCCTTGTGGGTCGCTTCCATCAAAGGCTTCCTCCTGAGTTTTCCAATATGACCTTGCGCCAACTATTAGAGATTGTGCGTCTGGCATGGTCATTGCTGGTGTCGTTGATCTGACTGGGTTCCGATACGTAAAGTTCATTCCGGCGTGCAGCCCTTGCTCTTTTCGGGCTTTGAGTATCTCAAGGGTCTTTGTGAACTGTTCAGCTTTTGCTATTCCGAAAGCATCAAGTCCATTATCGAGCCCAGTCTTTTCTAGATCACTGGCTTTAATCAAAGTTTGCACACTTTAATAATCGCAGATTCTTGAAGTGATGGAAACTATCAACCGGAGCTTCTGATACTGATAACGGGATTACGTAGCTCTGGGAGGAGTCCTACTTTTGTCATTGACTTCATGGATTTCCATTCCTCAAGGCTTACGATGATTGCTTCTTTAGGGTCTCGGTCACATATAAACGTGACTAAACAGTCATCGCAAGAGTCCGTATTAGCAAGCGGGCATAATTGACAGTCGATAGAAAGGTATTTTTCACTCATGTGCTCACAGTAATCTGTGAGTGTGACAATTTTTTTGGAGAGAGGCTATTTATGTGATGGATTCTGTATTTCCACAACATCAACTCCGCTTTCACACCATCGGCATTTCACAGACTCTATGTGTTCTTCAAGGATTTTCTGATCTTCGATGGCTAACTTTCCATCTGTCGTGAAGTGGTGGAATTCGGCTGTTCGTTGCATTTTGATAACGTCAAATCGTGTTAAGTTCCCACATGCGTTACATCGGTATCGGTTGTTTGTATTCATTTAGGAATCAGTTCCTGAGTGAAGGTTTGTAGTTCTTGGAGCTTTGATTTAGCTGCTCCGGAATCTATGGAAGAGCGGGCTCTTTCGATACCATCAACTAGATTTTCTGCTATTCCAGCCACAACTAACCCTGCTGCAGCATTTAGAACGATAATGTCACTTTTAGGCCCGCTCTCTCCATTTAGTATTTGGATTGCGATCTGTGCATTGTCTTGTGGACCTCCTCCGTAGATCCTTTCCGGGGTAACTGTTGTAATTCCAAGATCACTGGGATGGATTTCGGTTGTTTCGATCTTCTCTGGCGTAATAATATGAGCCAAGTTTGGTCCGGTTATTGAGAGTTCATCCAAGCCATTATGACCGCTCACTACCATACCCAAGTCTGTGCCAGTGCTTTGTAAGACTTTCGCCATTATCTCAGCAGTCTCAGGGGATGGGACGCCAACAACTTGTCTTTTGAGAAAACCAGGGTGGGAAAGCGGACCTAGGGTATTGAATATTGTAGGTACCCCTAGTTTCGCTCTTATCGGTCCCGCATATTTCATCGCTGGGTGAAAAGTTCTAGCGAAAGCGAAACCAAGACCAACCTCCTTTATGCAACTTTCTACCTGATCAGGTGTGAGCGTTGCTGAAATACCTAGTTCATCAAGCAAATCAAATGAACCTGAAGTTGATGAAGCTCGCTTGTTCCCGTGCTTGCAGACGATAGCCCCTGCTCCTGTTGCGACAAAAGACGCTATTGTTGACACGTTTAGCGCTGCTTTCCTCCCCATTTGGGATCCTCCTGCTCCAACTAGGTCGATTGTTTCTTCGGGGCAGTGCAACCTGATACAAGATTCTCTCATCGCCTTCACAAAACCAGTGACCTCTTGATGCGTAGCTCCTTTTTGATTCAAAGAGAGCAGGAACAATTCCAAGTCTTTTTCGTCAACATCGCCTTGAAGTATTGACATCAACCCAAGTTGGGCGAGTTCGCTTGTTAAATTTTGACCGGCATCAATACTTGCAAGAATCTCGGCAAAATTGAGTGGTTCACTTTCAAAGGGCATATGTCCTAATTTAGGCTAACGCCTTTCTTGCTTTGTGGATTCTTTATGCTCTCTTTTGTTCAGTCAGAAACTTTTGTCAACGTGTTCGCGTCTGTGTGATGAAGTAGGTCTTCTTGGATAGCCATTTTAAGAACTGAATCTTCTGCATAGGACCATTCGCCTTCACCAAGAGTGATGTCAACTTTGTATTCGACTGTCGAAGCGTTTTGAGCAAGATACTTGTTCTCAAGTATCCCATAATTCGTCGAGCCTAGTTCTGCAGTCATCGTGAAGGATGTAGCATCAGGTTCACATGTTCCTCCTGCGATGACAACTGTTCCCCTTGGCACCATGAAGCATCTCATGATCTGCTTTTCGGCTGGGTCGTAAAGCCAATAGCCTACTTCTGTATGGAAGGGGTCTTGATCTAATTCATCTGATCGCCATGCTGCCATTCGGTAATCGAGTCCATATAGGTGCTGGTTTCCGTTATCTACAGGTCCAAAGGTTGAGAATGTTACCCTCTCGAAGTAGCTTGTCTGGCCGGTTTCTTGCTCCTCGTTATGGTACGAGAAGTCCATTCCTTTGTGGCCTTCCCAGGTGCCGACCATGGAAAGCAATGGTCCAAAATTCTCAACGGTTAGGTCTTCAGGTGCGGTCATGTATTTCTCCTATTGTCTGTGTATAACAAAGCGTTACTTAAAAATTAGCACTTTAAATGGAAAGATATAACTTGGGCGGCAACTTTCTTTTGTTTTTTAAAGTGATCGGTTGTCTCACCCTAGGTTGTGCTTTTGTTGTTTACCAGACAAACTAAACAATGGTGAGTTGGCCGGATGGTCGCAGCGCAACTAGTTGTGTTGAGGAAGGTCGGGGCTCCTATGAACAAAACGCTGACGAGAGTCAGGATGGAGCGATCTATCGATAAGGGCAGCAGAAAGTATACCGCCGATGGCCCTCGTGGCACAGGTAAGGGTGAAACGGTGTGGTAAGAGCGCACCAGCATTTGAAGTGATTCAGATGGCTAGGTAACCTCCGTTTGGAGCAAGGTCAAGTGTGGAACATGGGTCGTTCATCCCAATTGCTAGAAATGGCAATAGTTCCCAGGTGGACCGCAAAGATGGATGATCGTCAAGGGAGCAATTGGAAACAATCTCCTGAACAGAACCCCGCCTATAGGCCAACTCACCTGATTAGTAATTTGTTACGAGTGTCGATTTAGGAAGTCAATGATTGCTGTGTTTGTGCCCTCCAGCACCTCGGGGCTTTTCCATTTCTCAATTAATGTTGCGTTTGGGGCAAGCTCAGCAATTTTTCTTGATGTGGACTGTGGATGGTAAAGGTCATCTCCCATCAAGATTAATAACGGGTTTTTAATACTTGAAACTTCTTGTTCGGTTGCGGTTATCAAGAACTCACCATCCCACATATTGTGCTTGAATTTCGTCATAGTTTCAGTTGTGGGTCCGGATTCCTGATTGATTATCTCTTCAGCCCAATCATCGAACATATCGTAGAAAGCTTGTCTATTTTGATCAATACCTACTGGTTGCAACATTACCGCTGATTGAAATCTTTCGGGATATGTTTTGAGTAAATTAGCAATGAACGGGCCTCCAATACACATGCCAACAAGGTGGCACTTTTCGACTTGAAGGTGATTCAGTAGAGAGAGCTGATCTTCTTTATAGGTGTCCCAATTATCGTCTTTCGTGATGGGAGCAGTCGAGGTTCCTGCGTTACGTTGATCCATACCAATCAGCGCAAATTGATCTTGAAGTTTTTCTCTTGGGTTCCATGGCATGTTATTCCAGAAGTTATTTGCTGAGCGCATTCCTCCAGGAGCGAGTAGAAGAATTGGGTATCCATCTCCTTCTCTTTCATACGATATTGACGTTTGCCCTTTTTTATAGAATTCCATTGATTCTCCTTTGCTCGTATTTGTTTTTTTGCGATCATTTCTTTGCCAGCAGGTATGCGCTTGCTATTCCCAGTGAAGATGCGGCTACCACAGCTCCGGTGAATGAATAATTGATTACTGGTAGCCAGATTATCGGCCAAAGCCCTACTCCAAGAAATCGGAATGAGAGCACAAAAGACAATCCTCCACCTCTATTATCAGGTATCACTGTCGCTCCTAGGGCTTGTAAAGCTACTGACATACAACCTACAACCCCTCCAGCTAGAGCCCAGAAAATTCCCAGAGTAATGGGTCCTGTAGAGAAGGCGATCATGCTTGAAAATACTACGAGGGTAACTGCAACAAGAACAGAAGATTTTTGGAACCCAATTTTATCGATCTTGCCTCCCCAGATAGGGCTTAGAATAAAGTTTGAGAAGGCTCCCCCCATGAGAATTAGACCAGCATTTGAGCCTGATACGTTGAATTCGTCTCGTGCAACGACTGCGACTAATACATTGATCCCCATGGGTCCTGCTGCGACTATAAAAGTTGCGAATCCAATGAGGATCACTTTTCGTTCTAATAGGTTTTTGAATGACGGCATGCTTGAAACCTGACGGGGTTCCCCATCTGGTGGAAAGATTGATAAAAGGATTGAGATAAATACTGTTCCCCAAAATGCTGCTCTCCATTCAGTATCTGCTGAGA
>CAJWRY010000088.1 GCA_913046155.1 uncultured Candidatus Nemicrothrix sp.
GATTTGGAGACTTTGTCGCCTCCGGCTATACAAAACAAATGGATGACCCACTAGCGAACCCAGCAACAACCCACACTATCGAATCGAATCGAAGCGCCGGAGCGCTCATTAATTTTGATGATGATAGTGATTTTGAGCGCGCACAACGAGGCCTTATCGCTACTCATGAAACAGGGCGCATTGAACTTGATGGAAGAGCTGTCTGGGATACAGCGTCTCATGACTTCCTTAGAGAAGGAAAACCAGCACCTGAAACAGTTCACCCTGGATTATGGAGACAAGGAAAACTCAACGCTATACACGGACTTTTTGAAGTGGCAGAGGGAGTCTGGCAAGCACGAGGTTACGACATATCAAACATCACCTTTCTCGAGACACCGAACGGCTGGTTAATTATCGACCCACTCACGACCAGCTCCACGGCAGAAGCATGTCTTAACCTCGCTAATGAAACATTAGGGAAACGACCTGTCCATTCAATTATCTACACACACAGTCACCTTGACCACTTTGGAGGCATTCTCGGAGTCACATCCCAAGAAGAAGTTGACGCAGGAAATGTAAGAATCATCGCCCCAGATGGTTTCCTTGAAGAAGTAGTCCGAGAGAATATTATTGCTGGCCCTATGATGGCCCGCCGAGCCCATTACCAATTCGGCCCACTGCTACCAACAGGACCAACCGGCCAAGTTGACATCGGTCTTGGACAATCACTTCCACTTGGCGCCTCATATCTCATACCTCCGACTGAAACAGTTTATGAAACCGGAACAGAGATAGATATAGATGGGTTGAAGGTGGTTTTTCAGAACACGCCGGACGCAGAAGCTCCTTCAGAAATGAATTTTTTCTTCCCAGATAAAAGATTGCTGTGCATGGCTGAGAACTGTACTCATACTATGCATAATCTCTATCCGATCCGAGGGGCCCAGACCCGAGACGCACTGGCGTGGAGTAAATACATTCACGAAGCGCTACTTCTGTGGGGAGAGCAGACTGAAACAATGTTTGCAACTCACCATTGGCCACGATTCGGCAATCAAGAAGTGCGGGAGTTCCTGTGTCTACAAAGGGATGTCTACAGGTGGCAACATGACCAGACTATGCGACTCGCAAACATGGGATATGTACCTACAGAGATAGCTGAGATGCTCAAACTTCCTGAAGAATACCTAAAAGAGTCCCATGTTCAAGGGTATTACGGGACAGTTTCACATAACACGAAGGCCGTTTACACCAAATACTTAGGATGGTATGACGGTAACCCGTCAAACCTCAATCCGCTGCCGCCAGTTGAAGCTGGGCAAAAGTATGTTGAATATATGGGTGGAACCGAAGAACTCATTGGTAAAGCTACTAAAGCATTTGAAGAAGGTGACTATAGGTGGGTTGTTCAAGTTATGAACCATGCCGTCTTTGCCGACCCGACCAACACTAAGGTACGAAACCTTCAAGCCGATGCTTTTGAGCAATTGGGATATCAATCTGAATCAGGTACTTGGAGAAACGCTTACCTCACAGCAGCGCGAGAACTCCGATATGGGTCGCTTCGAATACCCGCGTCAATGGGAAGGCAAATCGCTCATGCCATCACAATTGATCAACTCTTTGACATGATTGGTGTTCGGTTCAACCCTGAAAAATTTGATCATGGGCCAACTCGTATCAACTGGCATTTCACAGATATAGAAGAAGACCATGTGCTAGGTATTGAAAGATCCACGGTCCACCACGACCCTAACACCAGTGACAGCGAAGCGAATGCAGAGATCACCACGACAAGAAAGGTCATTGCTCTGATACTCGGCGATCAGATAGCCTTAGAAGAGGTAATTGAATCCGGCGATCTCGTCATTCATAGCGGTGAGGCTGTTATCCAGACCTTTTTGAGTTCGCTTGAATCGTTTATAACTGCACCACTTATAGAGCCTAAATAACTATCGAAGGCCAAGTAGCAGCTATCCGCTACAGAGAATCGTCTATATTCTGGATTTCATTAATGGATTGGGTCAAAGTGTTCCACGCAAGGGTCGCGCACTTTATTCTGACTGGATATTTAACTACTCCCTGAAGCGCTTCAAGGTCACCAAGATCAATGCTTGATGACGTGCCATCAGTTTCTTTTCCCGATAGTTCACTTTCATAGATGTCCATCATCTCTTTGAAAGCATGAATTATTTCCTCAGCTTCGCTGACACTTTTCCCCTTTATGATCTCAGTCATCATTGATGCTGATGCTTGGCTGATTGAACAACCCTGACCACCAATCTTTATCTCTTCAATTTTATTATTAATTAACGAAACGAAAACAATGACTTCATCACCACAAAGAGGATTGAACCCTTCACAACGATGCGCAGGCGGTTCAAGTTCCCCTTGGTTTCTTGGGGAGCGGTAATGATCAAGGATTATTTCCTTATATAGATCATCGAGTGAAGCCATAAATACAGTTTAATTAGGGGATAAACAGATCACGTACTTTATGCAGCCCGGAAACCAAAGCGTCGATATCAGAACGGTCGTTATAAAGGTACATAGACACGCGAGATGTAGCTCCAACATTGAGGACTTGCATTAACGGTTTTGCGCAATGATGGCCAGCTCGTATGCAGATGTTGTCTTCATCTAATACTTGCGAAATGTCATGAGGGTGGGCCCCATCGAAGGTAAAAGAAATAACCCCACCACGTTCTAAGGAGTTTTTAGGCCCAAAGATTGACATGGTTTCTCCGAATTCTGAAACTAAACACTGAAGAGCGTAATCGGTTAAATCAATTTCATGATTTCTGATTTCGTCCATGCCGATATCAGATAAATAATCGATAGCTGCACCTAATCCTGCAGCCTCAGCAACCATGGGGGTACCAGCTTCAAACTTCCAAGGTAATTCGTTGGTTGAGAAGCCTTCTTTTGTAACATTTAAAATCATCTCCCCACCACCAAGAAAAGGTGGCATGGATTCAAGCAAGCTTTCCTTGCCCCACAGGACCCCTATGCCCATTGGGCCAAGTAATTTATGACCGGTAAAGGTTAGAAAATCAATTCCCATATCTTGAACATCTGTCTTGGTGTGAGGGGTGTATTGGCTGGCATCAGCATGGACTGTTAAACCCATCTCTTGCGCTCTACTAGTTAGCTCCTTCACAGGAGTGAAAGTTCCGAGAACATTAGACATTGCAGCAAAGCTAAGAAGTTTCGCTCCACGAATCAACTGATCAAAATCTGAAAGATCAAGGTGTCCATTATCATCGATTTTTATCCATCTGATTTCAAAATTCTTTTCAGATGCGAGCATTTGCCACGGAACAATATTTGCATGATGCTCTAGCTCTGTTAGGACAATTGCGTCGCCATCAGTGAGGTGTTCTCGACCCCAAGTATTAGATATAAGGTTCATGGCTTCTGTCGCATTCTTTGTGAATACAACCTCTTGCCTTGAATTAGCGTTAATAAAGGACGTTACTTTATCTCGAGAGCCTTCGAGAATAGCAGTCGCTTCATTTGCGAGTTGATACGAGCCTCTATGGACGTTTGCATTAAATTGTCGGTAGTAGTCTTCCATTGCGTCCATCACAGACACTGGCTTCTGAGAGGTATTTGCAGAGTCAAGATAGATAAGTGGCTTTCCATTGATATGCCTTTGAAGCACGGGGAAGTCCTTCTTTATTTCTGTCACGTCAATGGTCATAACCACTCCTCGTAACCTTCAGCATCGAGTTGCTCAACCAGCTCAAAACCGCCGCTCTTGACAATTCTACCCTCGATGAGAACATGCACTTGGTGGGGTTGTAAGTGATCCAAAAGTCGTTGATAGTGCGTTATCGTTAGAACAGAAATTTTCGGGTTGTCGTCCATGATTTCTTTGATTCCGGTGGCAACAATTTGAAGAGCATCGATATCAAGCCCAGAATCAGTTTCGTCGAGGACGGCAAATTCAGGTTCAAGTAAAGCCATTTGCAGGATTTCATTTCGCTTTTTCTCTCCTCCAGAAAATCCCTCGTTTAGGTACCGGTCAGCAAACTCAGGGTCAATATCCAATCGTTTCATCCAAGCAAGCATTTGTTTTCGAAGGTTAAGGATAGATATTTCCTTTCCAGTTCTGGCTTCAACTGTTTGTCTTAGAAAGTTGAGGACGCTTACGCCTGGAAACTCTTGTGGGTATTGGAACGCAAGGAACATTCCCGCCTTTCCTCGATTGTCGGCGCTCCACTCGGTAACATTTTCACCCTTAAATAAAATCTCCCCTGATTCTACTATGTACTCGGGTGACCCCAATAAGGCCGAAGCTAGAGTAGATTTTCCGCAGCCGTTGGGACCCATCAAAGCATGGATCTCTCCCTCAGCAATCGAGAGATTCACTCCATTTAGTATCCCGCTTCCATCCTCCGCTTTAACATGAAGATCTTGGATTTCGATTAACGATTTGGTCATCACTGAAGTGTATCCCTTTGGCTAATTAACCCTATTCGGAAACGGCTAATTATCTTGTTACCAGCCTCTATCAACCCATTCATCAAGATGGGGTCGCTCTGCGCCAATAGTGGTTTCATCTCCGTGGCCTGGCAGGACAAGAGTGTCAGCGCTCAGTGTGAATAAACGGCGATCAATAGACTCAATTATCTTTGTGAAGTCGCCTCCTTCAAATTGCGTAGCTCCTGGACCGCCTGGAAATAAAGTATCGCCTGAAAAGACGATTGGACGATCTTGTATGCGGAAACATATCGATCCAGGGGTGTGGCCGGGGGTCAAGATAGTGTGGAGCCTGAGTCGTCCTACTTCGATAACTGATTCGTCCTCTAAAATTTCATCGTAGCTATCTAGCATGTGTGCGTCTTCTTGAGTGACAAAAACTGAATATCCAGCATCCCGTACATGGGGAACAGCCTGGATATGGTCCCAATGCCCGTGTGTTTCAAGGACTTGTTTAACTCCTAGATTCTTACAAAGGTCCAACAGTCGTTCGTGTTCATTAGCAGCATCGATTAAAGCCCCTTCGCCTGTTTCGGTGCACCGTAAGACAAAAACATTATTATCCATAGGGCCAACTACGACTTTGTGAATTTCTAATCCTGAATCCTCAAAGAATAATGTACTCATAGTCTTTATCCTACAAGTCACTCCAGCTAGAGTGCTGCCTTTTTAACTCTGAACGACTAACGTTTATTTTGAGATGTGGGTGTATATATCTATAGCGTCGGTAACCGTCATTACTTTGGCATGGTTTTTTGTTGTGATGGTGTCTGCAAGACTTCGACAAACCCCTGCTCAAACTGTGCTCGATATTGAAGAAGCTGTTGAATTCATAGCTGATAATCTTCCCAAAGAAGTCTCAATGCGCGTGACACATGATGAAGTTAGACTCCTGCTGAGATGGCAAATAACATATTTTCGCAAGCGTGGGGTAGCAAGTTACGGCGGTATAGATGCCGAAGCTGAAGCGGCTGCATCGCGAAATAAGACAGTCATCGCACATGAAGATGACCTCCTCGACGAACTCATTAGGAGATCCCAAAAATCTGCTCTAGGACTAGAGGTAGTGGATATTGTCTGTGTTGTTGATTTAGGGATTCAATTCTTGAGAAATATTGGTGCTATTGGGAATCAAATTTCCGAAATAAATGATGGGTAAAGCACGCTGAACTAGAAACGAAAATTTGTTAATGAAACATCGGCGCGCATTCAAAACGGAAGCTAGGCTCATTTTCACCAACGAAAGGAGGTGGTCCAACTGAGTAGTAATATTTATGGGACCTTGGAGGTGGCCAGCTACTAAGCGGCCCCTGGACCAAGATGTAAATATCAACTGGTCACCCGCGAACAAGGCGGTCAGGTTCAGGTCCCACCTGATTTGGTTTGTTTTACCTAAACGCAGTTCGT
>CAJWRY010000089.1 GCA_913046155.1 uncultured Candidatus Nemicrothrix sp.
TGTCTTCCCTTTTTCATGATTCCTCCACACAGCCAAGTATCTAAGGGGATGATCACATTCATTCTAGTCGTGATCATGAAGTTTGTGCGCTTTACGGAAGAGTTCCTCTCTCCTCGATGACTAAGCGTCCATTATTGAATGAAAGCGAACATTTCCCTTGCAATAAATTGTCAACCTGCTCGCCGACTTCTTCATGTCGCCACCCTTCCTGAAGTCGACTATTGTTTTCCCCTCGCAAAAGGTCCTCTATATCAGAGCGACTTCCCAATAAAGCAGGGTCAATATTCATGTCAGTTGCGAATTGTGCAAGCCAAGCAGAAAGCAAAGTAACTGCCGGTCGCATCTCAGGTGGCAAGGATTTCTTTCGATTTTTAAGGTTAGGAATTGGGTCAGCCTCAAGACCCCTGCCAACAATTTTCAGAAGGTGTTGACCCTTTTCCTTTTGATATTGTGCTGAATCAAAGCCACGAATATTCTTTAAATCTGATAACTTTGTCGGTTTTCTTTGCGCAATTCCCACCAAAGCTAAGTCAGACATTATGTATCGGTTGGGGATATCATTTTTTTGGGCAGCTGTCTCACGCCATTCAGCTAAAGCTTGGGCGACTCCTCGAGCTTGTTTATTGAGATGCTTGGCTTCTTTAATTCGTTGCCAAGCATCCTTTGGATCAATCAACTTCTGCCGCTTCTCTAAGAATGTTGCAAATTCGGCTTTAGCCCATTCATACCTTTTGAGCTCTATCAATCGTTCTGTAAGTACTTGATGCAAATCAAGTAGATGCCTAACATCTGAGGCAGCATACCGAAGTTGACTATCTGATAGCGGACGTTGCAGCCAATCGGTCAGCCTATCACCCTTTGTTATCTTGATTCCCAGCAAATTCTCGTGGAGCGAAGCTAGTGATGGGGTTCGCATACCAAGAAAGCCAGCAGCGATTTGGGTATCAAAAATACTGTTAGGAACTGCCCCCGTCGCTCGATGAAGAACCTCAAGATCTTGTGAACCGGCATGAAAGACTGCAATTGAATTTGAAAGAAATATCTTTGATAACACGCTCAAATCTAAATTCAGCGGGTCAATTATCACCAAGCGGTTACTCCATCGCAATTGGATAAGGGCAAGCTTTGCAAAGTAGGTTTTCTCCCTGTGGAATTCAGTGTCTATAGCGTAAATGTCACTTTTGCTAAGCTCTTCTACAATTGAAATTAATTCAGGTTGATCATCAACAACTTCGGCATCAATTAGGTCAGAATTCATATTAGAAGAGGGGTAAATCTGTATCTCCATAGTCATACGAGCGTCCTGAAGAAACCCAGCCTTTCGTGCCCCCTGCGATATTAATAGCATCAATATGGAATTTTGATAAGAAGTCTCCAGCTACTTTTGATCGATTCCCAGAAGCACAAATCAAATAGACGGGCCTATCTAGGGGGAATTTGTCAACGTGTTCTGGAACTTCTGCCAAGGGTAACAATTCGGCCCCGGGAACTCGCATCTCTATGAATTCATACTCCTCGCGAACATCAACGAGGCAAATATTTCCCAAATCTAATTTAGCGAGCTCATCTATGGATATTTCATGGATTTCTGTCAAGATGCTCCTTCACAAATCTGACTTCTCCAGACTAGTCGCCATTTAATTGTGATGGTGTATTAGCGCTTCGAAGTTTCTCTGGATGTGCAGACTGATAGGGTTCGCAATCCAAAAAAGTTGAAGCTTCATGCATTGATCTAACACCATTCATAAATTGAGACTCAAGAAGCTCAACATTTTTAGTTCGTATCGTAGAAAACAAATACTGCTCTTTACCTTCATGAAATGGGAAAACCATACTTCTTGAATTGAGTTTAGAAATGCATTCAAGAATTACTGAGCTATCAATATCTAGATAGTCACATGCCAGAATAACCGCTATATCGCTTTCAACATTTTTCAAGCCTGTTATTACACCACCAAGAGGCCCTTCATTAGGGAATAAATCTTCACAATATTGAACATTCTTTTCCAGTGAACTGGTTTTTGTGGCGCCACCTACGATAACGACGTCATTCGCTCCAGCTGCGATCAGAGATTCAACAGCAATGTCAATAAGTCGTCTTCCTTTGTGTAGGATTTCGGCTTTATTACGACCCATTCGAGAGGACGAGCCACCATTAAGAACAATTCCAGAGAAATTCATTTACAGTGAATTAATTTGTAATTGTTCCCAACCGGGTTCAAGTTGCCGGAGGAAAAGGCCGCATCGCTCTGCCTCTTCATAGTCTCCAATCTCTTTCGAAATTTCTGCCAATCGATTAAGGGCAAATAAGAAATATCGATTACCTGGATGTTCCCAGCGCACGAACCCTGAACCGCGCCAGCCATTTTTTCGCAATGAGTCAAGACCGCGATGATAAGCTAAACGAAAATATGAATACGACTCCATCATTTCAGATGAAGATATACCTAAAACACACCAGATTCCTATTGACTCCGGATTCTTAGAAGCGAGTACCAATAGGTTAGAACGTCTATCCGCAGATTCATTATCTCGTATTTTTTTAATCTCTTGTTCAAATAAAGGATCCTCACCAGGCAATCTTGTTTCAGGTATTTTTCCTTTATTGAATGTAACTTCGCTCATAACTATTAAGGGACTCTCATAATTCTTAGAACATCTGTTGCAGGTGAATCCCCAGTTATACCTGCAAGCACCCCGATTAAGTCATTAGATTTTACATGACCTTCAGCGATAGCAACATTAATTGCATTTTCGATCCGTGTTTCATAACCCAGTTCGCTTGTAATTGTGTAGGGAGTCACCCCCCAGCTCAAAGTTAACTGCTGAGCTGTTCGGTCATCCATTGTCATTCCCAATATCGGCACATTAGGTCTAAAACGCGCCATGGAGCGAACAGTGAAACCCGAGCCAGAAATGCAGAGGAGGGCCGCTAAATCAAGTTCGTTGGCAGCACGCCACGTAGCTAAAGTCATGGCATCTGTTATTCCCTCCGAACCATTAGAAGAAGACTCATCTTCAGGATCTTGCCGCAGTTGCGCAACTCTCTCAGCCCACCGCTCATAATCGAATGCCTCATCAGCACGCTGCGCTATACGAGACATCGTCTCAACAGATTCAACGGGGTATTCGCCAATAGCAGTTTCGCCCGAGAGCATCACAGCAGAAGTTCCATCGAATACAGCATTTGCAACATCCGAAGCTTCGGCTCTTGTAGGCGAGGAATTTTGTATCATTGAATCAAGCATTTGTGTTGCAGTAATTACTGGTAGACCACCAGCTATGCATTCAGCGATGATTTTCTTTTGCAAATGCGGAAGATCGGCAAGATCAAACTCTGTCCCCAGATCCCCTCTCGCAACCATGATACCTGCCGAGGCTTCGATTATTCCTTTGAGATTCTCTACCGCTGCTCGGGTTTCAATCTTTGCAACTACCAAGGGGCCACGAGGGTGAGGTTCTGTACCAACTCGACGAACGTCATGCGCAGAACGTACATACGATACGGCAACCATATCAACACCTAGCTCAACGAAAGCGTCTAGCTTCCTTAGATCACTATCGGTGGGAGTTGGCAAGCTTAACCTTTCGGATGGAATGCGTATGCCAGGCCTACCGTGAAGGCGTCCTCCACTTGTAACGATTCCTGTGGCACCTGATGCAGAGACGTTCTCAACCCTTACCACTACTTGCCCATCGCCAAACGGGATTACGTCACCTGGCAAAAGATCATTCAAAACATTCTCATACTCTACTTCAATTACCTTCTCATCTGATCCACGACTACCGGGAACAATCGAAATCTCAGAGTCCTTAACTAATTCAGAACCTTCATCACTGAAAGCTGCAGATCGAATCTTTGGCCCCGGTAAGTCAACAAGGATTCCGACCCGTTTTGATAAATCCGCAGCAACTTGGCGTATGCGTTTAAATCTCTCAATAGCTTCATCTAAAGTGCCGTGAGCAAGCCCTAATCTCGCAACGTCCATACCTGCATCAATAATTTTCCTTAGCTCAGATTCAGAGTCGCTGGCTGGCCCAATAGTTGCGATTATTTTTGTGCGTCTTTCCATACTTATACGCTATAGATTCGATGATCAAACCGTGTTGACTACCAGAAATTTCGATAAATTTAGTCTTTAATGTGATAGCGTCGAGGTGTGCCGGACAAGGATTTCTTACAATCTGACTTTCCACTTGCCTTTGCCCATAGAGGAGGGATACTGGATTTTCCAGAAAATTCTTTGAAGGCGTTCAAGGGTGCTTATGACTTGGGTTTCCGATACATGGAGACTGATGTACATGCAACCAAAGACGGAAAACTAGTTGCTTTCCATGATGACAAACTAGATCGAGTGACTGACAGTAAGGGGAAGGTGGGAGAATCTACCTTTTCGGATTTATCACAAGCTTTAATTGGTGGGACTGAACCGATTCCATTACTCATTGAATTGTTAGAAGAATTCCCTGATGCAAAGTTCAATATTGACCCCAAACATGACGCAGCTGTGAAACCACTTGCGGAAGTAATCGTTAGAACAAATTCAACTAACAGGGTATGTGTCGGTTCATTTTCTGACGATAGGATAAAACGGGTTGCGAAATTAATAGGTCCTAAGTTATGCACGGGCATGGGACCGAAATCTATCTCTAAGTTACAAATTTCACGATTTACAAAATCTCTTCTTAGGTCACCATTTGGAGATTGCGCACAGGTGCCATCAAAGATTAAGGGAGTCCCTTTCATAACTAGTGAATTCATTAAAAGGGCACATAATTTTGGCAAAGTTGTTCATGCATGGACCATTAATGATCGGGAAGAAATCGAATACCTTTTGGACTTGGGAGTTGATGGAATAATGACTGATAATTTATCGGCATTAAAGACTGCATACATGGATAGAGGAATATGGAATGACAGAACTTAGCCCATTTCATTACGCCTTTGTGGTGAGGGATTTAGATTTAACTCGAGATTTTTATATCAATACACTAGGAGCACATGAAGCACGAAGCGATCAAAGGTGGGTAGACTTTAATTTCTTTGGACATCAACTTAGTGCTCATCTGGCTAATGAATACACCCAGCCCTCGCCTTCTCTAAGCCTGATTGATGGTGATCATATTCCTATTCCTCATTTTGGGATAGTCCTGCCGAAAGTTGATTGGAAACAGCTGTCAGAACGACTTAAAGGAAAAAAGATAGAATTTGCTCTCGAACCTAAGTTGCGATTTAAGAATACGCCAGGCGAACAGTGGTCAATGTTCCTTTATGATCCTTTTATGAACGGAATCGAATTCAAGTCCTTTGAAAATACAGAGTTGATATTTGCGTCCTCTTAAACCAGCGCGGTGAATCCTGTGGATAACATGTGAGTTATAACCTCAGAATGTGGATTTTGGGGTTTTATTTGTGGATATGTTGAGGATTTCGAATATTCGCTTGACCAAAATCAAAAAACATGTAAATGTATCACTACGCCGATGACAACGGCACAAAGAATTAGCAAAATCTAATCGGAAGCGGTGGCAGCATCGAAATCCGGGAAGGTACGGCTAAGAAAATGTGACAGCCATCGGAACAGGTTTAACGGGATTATCCGAAAGGGTAATCACTGGGAGGAGATCTTCGGAGAACCAACCAGACCGCCATCGGCTTAGGCTGATGGATCCGACTTAAGACCGAAAGGGATTAAGCGTCAAAAGAACCACAACTCTCGAGTTGCAGGAATTTGACAAAAGACCGAAAGGTTCGGATCAAACCTTAGAAGTCCTTCAGGGGATGACTTTGGAAACGTTAAACTGCACAGCCCCGTGGGGTTTCTCTA
>CAJWRY010000090.1 GCA_913046155.1 uncultured Candidatus Nemicrothrix sp.
TAAGTGGAACGTGTAGGATCTTTTCTACTTCGTACGGGTTAGCTTTTAGTTCAGGGCGTCCCTCAAGTGTGGCTACAACAGGTGTTACGAATGACTTGCTTCCGACAGTTATGAATGACTCAAGCGTCCCGATTTTTTTTGGAAGGGCAGGGTCTAAATTAATTTCTTCATATGCTTCTCTTATCGCCGTTGACCATTCATCTGTGTCTTCGGGTTCGCTATTTCCACCTGGGAAACTTATTTCACTTGTATGGTGCCGCATCATCTTTGAGCGGCGAGTAAGAATCATGTACACCTCATTATCCTCTTCATAAAGAGGAATCATGACCGAAGATGAACGCTCATAGTTCTCTTTGGTTATTTCAGGTGGACGAAATTGTTCCAACACATTTTCAATGGAGTGTAACGTCAATTTGCTTTGGTTCGCTTTTTGCCAGGGGGGTGAGGAACCTATTTCCCAGTTTTGTGGTCGGGGGATTTTCTGTTCTCCTCCCCGAGTGCCGTTCATGATTACTTTTGTTCTTCGACTAATTTCTCAAGAAGCTCTGGTAGGCCACCTGTTTTCAAATTACTCATTACTCGACCGGGGGGTGTCTCTCCGGTTTCCCATTCGTTCCATTGGGTTAGTAATTTTTTGGGATCAGGTTTAGGTCTTTCGTTCATATATGTGATGCTACTAAGAGTCCTGCAGTTTAGGACAAAAAAGAAAAAGGGCCGGAAGATTCCGGCCCAAATTTCCTTTGAACGGAATGATTACATCATTCCACCCATACCGCCCATGCCACCCATCGGGTCTCCCGCTGGCATTGGTGGTTCAGGTTCTGGCTTGTCAGCAACTAGTGCTTCGGTTGTGAGTAGAAGACTGGCAATAGATGCAGCATTTTGGAGAGCTGCTCTTGTTACTTTGGCTGGGTCAATAACTCCTGCTTTGACTAGGTCCTCATGTTCACCTTTTGAGGCGTTAAATCCGACGTTACCTTTTGCATCTTCTACTTCCCTAACGATAATTGAGCCTTCAAATCCAGCGTTTTCTGCAATGAGTTTAGCTGGGGCTGCTAGGGCTGTTGAAACCATTCGGGCTCCAGTAGCTTCGTCACCTTGGAGCTTTCCTGCTGCTTCGTCAACTGCGGCTCTTGCACGAAGAAGCGCTGTTCCGCCACCGGCGACAACCCCTTCTTCAATAGCTGCTCGAGTTGCTGAGAGAGCATCTTCAATTCGATGCTTCTTTTCTTTCAGCTCTACTTCAGTTGCTGCACCAACTTGAACCACGGCTACTCCACCGCTGAGTTTCGCTAAGCGCTCTTGCAGTTTCTCACGGTCCCAATCTGAATCAGTGTTGTCAATCTCAGCCTTGATTTGTGAGATTCTACCTTCAACATCATCTCGAGAGCCTGCGCCTTCAATAATGGTGGTGTTGTCCTTCGTGATAACAATCTTTCGTGCTGTTCCAAGAAGGTCAAGAGTGACACCGTCTAATTTGAGCCCTACTTCTTCAGCTATTACCTGACCGCCGGAAAGGATAGCCATATCTTGAAGCATTGCCTTCCTTCTTTCACCAAATCCTGGTGCTTTGACAGCTACAGAGTTGAAGGTTCCTCGGATCTTGTTTACAACGAGAGTTGCGAGTGCTTCACCTTCGACATCTTCAGCGATGATCAAAAGTGGCTTACCTGATTGCATTACTTTCTCAAGTACTGGCAACATTTCTTGAACAGATGAAATCTTTCCTTGGGTAAGAAGAATGTATGGTTCTTCAAGGACTGCTTCTTGACGTTCAGGATCTGTCACGAAATATGGTGAGAGATAACCTTTGTCAAATTGCATACCTTCGGTGAAGTCAAGGTCCATTCCAAATGTGTTTGACTCTTCAACGGTTACAACTCCGTCTTTACCGACTTTATCGATAGCTTCAGCGATAACTTCACCAACTGTTTCATCTGCTGCTGAGATTGATGCCACGTTAGCTATTTGATCTTTTGAATCTGCTACTTGCTGGGCTTGTGAACCGATGGAATCAACTGCTGCATCAACAGCTGCTTGTATTCCCTTTTTGAGGACCATTGGGTTGGCTCCTGCAGCTACGTTTCGTAAGCCTTCTTTTACCATGGCTTGAGCGAGAACAGTTGCTGTGGTCGTTCCATCACCAGCAACATCATTAGTTTTTGTTGCTACTTCCTTGACGAGTTGTGCACCCATATTTTCAAATGGGTCTTCCAATTCAACTTCTCTGGCGATTGAGACACCATCATTAGTTATTGTTGGAGCACCGAACTTTTTGTCAAGAACGACATTACGGCCTTTAGGGCCAAGAGTTACTTTTACCGCATCTGCGAGGTGGTTAACACCAGCCTCTAGTTTGCGGCGTGCATCTTCATCAAATTTAAGAATTTTTGACATGTTACCTACCTATTTCACTATGGCGAGAACGTCGCGCGCTGAAAGGATTAATAGTTCTTCGCCGCCACTGCTTATTTCAGTGCCGCCGTATTTTGCATACACAACAGTGTCGCCGACCTCGACGTCAACTGGGATAAGTTCCCCAGTTTGTTCGGATCGCTTGCCTGGGCCTACTGCCAGGACTTCACCTTGTTGTGGTTTTTCTTTTGCTGTATCTGGAATGACCAATCCGCTTGCTGTTGTTTCTTCGGATTCGCCAGGTCGGACTACGATCCGATCTTCCCGTGGGTGCAAATTCATCTTCTAGTACTCCTCGCACACTAAAAAGTTAACTGTTATAAAAGTCTTGGGGCTATATGTGACCCCGAAACTACCTGATTAACGATAGGAGCAAGGTTGCATTTTCCAAACCTTCTATGGCCATGTTTAAGGAGAATTCACAAAAAATGAGTGTTGGGTCTTAGCGTATACGTTTTGGCCTTGATCCTTTTATACTTGCTCGCTCCATTACTCGTATATGAGGAGAATAGTCACTTGTCGCATAATGTTGCACAGCTTGATTATCCCAAAAGGCTATGGAATTCTTTTCCCATTTAAAGCGGCAAGAGTATTCAAGAACTTCGAACTCCCGACAGAGGGCGTCTATAAGTTCAAACCCTTCCTTTTCGTCATAGCCTTCTATGCCGTTTACAAAAATTCGGTTGACATACAGGAGCGGTTTCCCTGTTTGGTGATGATTAATCACAACTGGATGTTTAACTAGTGGATACATTTCACGCATCTCAGCTAGCTTTTCCTTTGGTACTTGACGACCAAATGCTCGCAAGAAATCATGGACAGCATTGAGGGAGTCAATTTCATCTTTTATTTCCTGTGCGAGGCCTTCATACGCTGCATTTGCATCGACGAAAAGTGTGTCCCCACCAATTGGGGGTATTTCAATAGCTCTAAGAATTGCCCCTTGAGATGGTGTTTCTCTCCAAGTGACATCGTGATGCCACTGGTTCTCATATCCTGCTGCGTTCGCATTCTTTTCAAATCTAACTAGCTCTGGTGTTTCTGTGTTGGGTGGCAAAAAGGGATGTATTTCCAACTCACCAAAGCGTTGCGCAAAACGTATTTGTTGTTCTGATGTGATTTCTTGATTACGAAAGAAGATCACCTTGTAGTCCCAAAGTGCCTGTTGGATTTCACTGACCATCTCGTCTGGAAGTTCTTGAGAAAGGTCAAGACCGACAAGTTCTGCTCCGATGGTGGGCGATAGTTGTTTGACATCAAAATGTTCCCACGTCAGGGACTGCAAACGCTCCCGTTCGGCAAATAAATGACTCTGAGGGCCCATCGTTCTGCTATATCCAGGAAGGTAGACTCTTCCCGGTAGACCTACTCCAGGATCTTTGTCAGCAAGAATCTCAACATCTTCTTTTGCGTTAAGTGTTCCGGACATCTCACCCCCTTAATTAATGTCTTCCATTAATAATTTTAACACCTGTCTAATTAATGTCAACTAGGGAGTTCTACGGGTTCTATTCCTAGATCAAGGTAGGTCGCTATTGGATAATAAAAAATCCCACGAGTTTCTATCAGGGGTCGCGCTATTTCCCCTCGATCCACAAGTGTTGAGACTGCAACAACTTTTGCACCGGTCTCTTCAACTGCATCAATTGCTTTAAGGAGTGAACCCCCGGTTGTTATCGCATCTTCGATAATCAAGCAACGGTCGCCACTGCCTATTGGTGCACCTTCGATGAGTTTGTTTGTTCCTCTCCCTTTTGGTTCTTTACGGACGAAGAACCATCGGCAGCGTTGAATTCCAGCTATCCCTATAGTTAAAGCATCCGCCCCAAGTGTGGGACCACCGACAGCATCAAACTCAATACCCTGAAGCAAAATTCCATCAACGATCGCTCTGCTAGCAATTTCGAGATCATCAAAGTGCGCTGTGGCGAGTTTTCCGTCAACGAAATCCTGGCTCATGGCGCCTGAAGCTAGTTGGATTGGTTCGGGAAGTTTCTTTAGACCCTTTTGTTTGATGATGTCGATAGCTTGAGATCGCAAACTACTCATACATTCCTTTTCGTCTGTTAGTTACTTTTGCGTTAGTCATTCATTGTCCCTATGTATTGGACGCTATCTCTATCGACCACAGTTGCGATGCTTCGCTCAAGCACTGCATTGAATAGGTTAACAGCTCTCTCATTGGGCTGATCAGCGGTAACTGCAGTATTTCCCCAATTGACGAGCCAGAAAAGATGTGCAGTGTCTATTTGGCGGACAAGATCGTCAAACGTCTCATGGCCCGCATTATTTCTCTGCATCACATCAAAATATTTTTGTAGTAATGAGATTTCTTCGTTTCGGCGTAAATCAATATCTAAGTTGCACCCTAGGAACGGCGCTATATCTCCCGAGCCATCCCCTCGCCCGACAAGTTGAAAGTCAATCACAACCACCTTCGGCACAGTTCCCGCGTCATCAAATAAGAGATTATCTAATCGGAAATCATTGTGGGTGAGCGTACGACTCTGTTCAGCCCAACTAATGAGCCAACTTGAGACCTCGGGAATGAACTCTTCTAATTTCGATGGCAACCAATCGGGGTATAGATGACCGTACGTGTCCATAACAGTTGGCCATGATTGTTCATACAATCCCTGTAGCCCCATATTAATAGGGCTATCTAATGGAGGAACCCACTCCATGGCTGTTAGTTCTTCACTATCCCACCATCGAGCATGAATATTGGCAGCCGTTTCCATAACGGAAATAGCATCCGGTAAATTCGCACCAGCAAGGTGGTCACCTGACCTGTAATGGCCTACATCTTCAAGTAGTAGCGCATAATTAGCGTTATCTGAGTCTCGCCCGTTGTAATAGGCTTCAGGAATTCGTATCTCAAGTTTTGATGCGACCTGTTCGTAAAATAGTGACTCTCGTTCATATACGCCGAGCATTACTCCAAGAGGTTTAAGGGCACCGTCAGTTGTGGGTATCTTTGCTATGACTGTTTGCGGGCCCTGATTTCCTTCGCCGTATGAAAGATAGAGTCTGGCTAGCTCTCCGAGGAATCCTTCCCCTACCGCTATCCTCTCTGCACGTACTTCCGTTACTGGTCCATAATCTCTGCCATCATATTCAAAAGCAGTCGTTAACCATTGAGAATTAAAGTCATCAAGTGAGATAGGTATTTCTAAGTCCATTCTTCTTACTTAGTAAAGGCAAATGATGTAATCAAGCCGAGGAGGAAATATCTCTCAGGCTTCATTATGATTCTGACATGGTTGACGCAATTACCATAGGTGCAGATGGAGCCGCAAGGTGCGCATGGCCAGGGGATGATGAACTATACGTCCAATACCATGATCAAGAGTGGGGGTACCCAGAAGGTAACGACA
>CAJWRY010000091.1 GCA_913046155.1 uncultured Candidatus Nemicrothrix sp.
CTGCCTCTTGAATCATTTGTTGCGTTCTCGTGTGGAGTTTATCAATTGGCTGAAAGTATGAATTTATTCTAGACCTTAAGACTTTAGCTTTTCCCACGTAGATCACCCTGCCGAATGCATCTTTAAACTGATAAGAGCCAGGAGAACGTGGAATTAGCTGTGAATCTGGTTTAGTTATCATCCTTTTCCTAGGTGATGTTTACTGTTTCTTTGATTAATTAGAGAGTTCCTGCTTTATTAAGAATAGGTCTAAGGAATTCTCCTGTGAAACTTGCTTGCGTTTTTGCCACCTTTTCTGGAGTCCCTTCAGCAATAACCATACCTCCCCCATCTCCTCCGTTGGGCCCTAGGTCGATTATCCAGTCAGACGATTTAATAACATCAAGATTATGTTCAATGACGACAATTGTGTTCCCTTGATCAACTAGCCGACTTAGCACAGTCAATAACTTGTTCACATCTTCAAAATGTAAACCTGTTGTTGGTTCATCAAGGATGTACATTGTGTGCCCTGTAGACCGTTTAGCGAGCTCGCTAGCGAGTTTAACTCGCTGCGCTTCACCACCTGAAAGAGTAGGGGCCGGTTGTCCTAATCGGACATAGCCGAGGCCGACGTCCACTAAGGTTTGCATGTGACGAACAATGGGTGGTTGATTCTCGAAGAATTCTAAGGCTTCTTCACAGGGCATGTTCAAAATATCGGCTATGTTCTTTCCTTTGAAGTGAACATCCAAAGTGTCGCGGTTGTACCTTGCCCCATCGCAAACCTCACAAGGAACGTAGACATCAGGCAGAAAATGCATCTCAATTTTAATTGTGCCATCTCCCGAGCATGCTTCGCACCTTCCTCCTTTCACGTTAAATGAGAATCTTCCTGGTAGGTAACCCCTAACTTTTGATTCTGTTGTTTGAGCAAAGAGCTTTCTGACATTATCAAATACACCTGTGTAGGTTGCAGGGTTTGACCTAGGTGTTCTTCCTATGGGTTGCTGATCAATGTTTATTACTTTGTCAAGCGACTCTAATCCTTCAATGCCAGTATGTAGTCCTGGTGCAACCTTTGATTTATATATCTGTTGCATGAGTGCCCTGTAGAGGATGTCATTCACCAGCGTGGATTTCCCGGAGCCAGATACTCCTGTCACGGAGACGAAGCAACCTAATGGGATTTCAACGTCTATATTTTTTAAATTATGTTCCCTTGCCCCTTTAATTGTTATCCGTTCTCCACTGGGAACTCTTCGTTCCTGTGGTGTAGAAATTAATCGTTTGCCAGAGATATATTGACCTGTTATTGAGTCTTTATTTTTCCGCAATTGCGAAACTGAGCCTGAATGAACAATGACTCCTCCGTGTTCGCCTGCTCCAGGGCCGATATCAACGATATGGTCAGCGACACAGATTGTTTCTTCATCGTGCTCTACAACCAAGACGCTATTTCCAATATCTCGAAGCCGCTCAAGAGTTTCAATCAACCTTTTGTTATCTCGCTGATGCAAACCGATTGATGGTTCATCTAAGACATACAGCACTCCTACAAGGCCTGAGCCTATTTGCGACGCTAAACGTATTCGTTGCGCTTCCCCTCCAGACAAGGTACTCGCTGCCCTATGAAGGGAAAGGTATTCCAGCCCTACGTCCAACAGAAAACCCATGCGCGAATTTATTTCTTTCAGGATAGGTTCGGCTATCATTTCGTCTCGTTTGTTTAGCTTAATTTTGCTGATTCTGGTCGCTGCCTCTTTTATGCTCATATTGCAAAGGTCAGCGATGCTTAGCTTGTTGATAGTTACAGCAAGCGACAATGGCTTTAAACGGTCGCCATTACACTCAGGACATGGTATTTGCCTCATATAACCTTCAATTTGTTCTCTTTGTTTATCGGTATCTGCTTCTCGATGGCGGCGGCGAAGGTTGGGTATCACTCCTTCAAAAGTCGCTTGAAAATTTCTTGTTCTACCAAACCGATTTGTATAAGTAACGGTGATTCTTTTCTTTCCAACACCTTGAAGAATCATTTTTTTTGATTTGGCAGGTAGTTTTTTCCAAGGGGCATCCATAGGGATACCATTTTGTTCTGCGACTGAGGTTAGGAGCAGCTGAAAATATTTGCTCCTTCCAGTAGACCAGGGTGCGATGGCTCCCTCCGAAAGCGCCAAATCAGTGTTGGGAACTACTAATTCTGAATCCACCTCAAAACGCGTTCCCAATCCATCACATGAGACACAAGCACCATATGGTGAGTTAAAACTGAAATTACGTGGCTCTAACTCTTCAAAAGATTTTCCATCGCTGGGTCGGCTGAAATGGATTGAAAAGGTAAGAAGGTCCGATTGTTTTTTTTCTTTGAGAATTTCAACTTGCATTACCCCATCCGCAAGCTTTAGTGCAGTTTCTATTGAATCTGTAAGTCTTCTATCAATGCCGTCACGCATCACGAGTCGGTCCACAATCACGGAGATGTCATGCATTTCATAACGCTCAAGTTGAAGCACCGGAGTCCCATCTTCATTCGTCCCAGCTACATCATTCAAGTTGATCATTTCACCGTCGATGATCGCTCGAGTAAATCCCTGCCCAGCTAGATCTGTAACAAGCGTGTCGTAAGTGCCCTTTCGACCTCTAACAACGGGCGCTAGGATTTGAAAACGTTCCTCACTCTTGAGCTCCATTACCCTATCAACAATCTGTTGCGGAGTTTGCCGAACAAGCTTTTCTCCTGTTTCTGGGTCGTGAGGTATTCCTATTCTTGCGAAAAGGAGCCTTAAGTAGTCATAAACCTCTGTTATCGTTCCTACCGTTGATCGAGGATTCCGGCTTGCGCTCTTTTGGTCTATTGAAATCGCAGGAGACAATCCTTCTATGAAGTCCACATCGGGTTTGTCCATCTGCCCTAGAAATTGACGCGCATACGCAGACAACGATTCCACATAGCGTCGCTGCCCCTCTGCATAGATCGTATCGAAAGCTAGCGATGACTTACCTGAACCAGAAATTCCTGTAAAAACAATGAGTTTGTCGCGCGGAAGTTCTATATCCACAGCTTTGAGATTATGCTCTCTAGCTCCTTTTACGACGAGATTTTCAGCCACATTCTTAATTTAATCAACCAATTTCATAAGTACATTATTCTGGCGCATTTACTCTGGACTAATATGGGCTTATGAAGTCTATTATGTTGGTTCACGGCGCCTGGCATGGGTCTTGGTGTTGGGATTTCGTTGAGAAGGGACTGATGGAAAAAGGTGTTGATACCCACTCGCTAAATTTGCCGTTCACAGGCGTTAACGATGATATAGCATCCGTTTCGAGCGCTATAGATAATATTGATAATCAAGTGATACTTCTGGGCCATAGTTATGGTGGCATCGTAATTTCTGGCGCGGCTGAAGGAAAACAGAACGTTGACCAGCTAATTTACCTCAGTGCAATTCTTCTTGAAGATGGAGAGTCAATGCAGCTTGATGGCTCCAAGATTCAAATTGATGTGGATGAAAACCTCATCTCTGAAGTAAAGAGAAGCTCTGCAATTCCTGCCTTCTATGCAGATGTTGACCCAAATCTAGCGGAAGCCTCAATAGAACTTTTGCGCCCTTTTCCTATTGTTGCAGGGTCTAAAGGAGTAGGCGAAGCGTGGCGCGAGAAACATTCGACATACATCGTATGCCGAGAAGATGAGGCTATTCCCTCTGAACTCCAATACGCTATGGCGAAAAAGGCTGACAAAGTCATCGAGTGGGAATGTGGTCACTCTCCGTTCCTCAGCAAGCCAGCTCTAATAATAGATTTTCTTCTCGACCTTGCTTCGTCTACTAGTTAAATGGACCTGAAATCACCGAGGGCTATACATCGCTTCTGAATAATTTTGAATCAAAATCAGCTTTGCTTCTGATTAAGGCAGCCTTCCAAGAGGGGCTATATTTCAGAGCCCATCTAAGCCCACGAATTAATGTTTTTCCCATATATAAGTTCAATTTTGATGACTTAAGCCCGAGTAGCATTCGTAACTCTGGTTCAATAGTTGTTGCTGCCGCACGCTGGAGTATGCGGTACCCGATCGACTCTGTTCGTGAGAGCGGAGGATTTTTGAGGAATTCTATTGCTTCACGCAACGCTTTTGAATCAGCTAAATCAGGATGAGAATTTACCCATTCTTTAAGCTCGTAAGCAGTCTTCGGTAACGGGTCTGCCCCCATTCGTTCGCCTATTAACGCTTGTTCCGCTACAAATTGATCTGCTTCTGTTCCTGTAACCGGTCTTTTGAAAACTTGAAATGCCTCTAGGAAAGAATTTGTTAAGGTGTTATGCACCCAGGCGCTGTATTGCGGGCTTGATGCACTGTACACTCTTCCTCGCTCTGAAATCCCAGATACTCGTTGGTGCGCATAGTTAACCATAGAAATAGCTTCTTCTGTTTCGGGCATCGCACCATAGGTCATTGATGTAACGTAGTAGGCTGTTCTGCTTAGACGCCCTAATGGGTCTTCTCTGTAGCTTGAGTGATCAGCAACTCCGGCAGCAACCTCAGGATGCGCAGCTTGGATTAGCAGAGCCCTGATTCCACCAACGAAACTTGAAACATCTCCTAGAACTTCCCAACTTATTGATCCTGGACCAAAAAGTCCTGGATCGCCTTCATACTTTTCCGTGTTTTGTAGCGGTCTTTCGCTATGTGAAAAGAGATCCACAACACGTGCAGTTACTCGTTCTTTGATACCCATCTATTTCCTTTTGCTTTATTATTTTATTCTCTTACATGCGCAAAAGGTAAGTCCCACGAATCATTTCATATCTTTGAGGTCACGTTTTATCTCTCGAATTTCGTCCCTAAGTCGGGCAGCATATTCAAACCGCAAATCGCCAGCAGCTTCATTCATTTCTTCCTCTAATGTCATTATCAGTCGTTCTAATTGTCCTTCAGCTAAATGCTCAAAACTATCACGTATGTGTTTTGACTGACTTTGTAAGTTCTTTTGCTCATTTTTCGGCAATGAAACTTCAGAGTTAGCTGGCCTGATCATTGACAAAATATCTGTTACAGCCTTCCGAATAGTTTTTGGGTCAATACCATTTGCTTGGTTGTAGTGCATCTGCATTTGTCGCCTGCGGTTTGTTTCCGAAATCGCACGCTGCATTGATTTAGTAACTTGGTCGGCATACATGACAACTTGCCCACCGACATTTCGGGCAGCTCGACCTATCGTTTGTATTAGCGAGGTTTCGCTTCTAAGGAACCCTTCTTTATCAGCATCAAGGATCGCCACGAGAGAGACCTCTGGAAGATCCAACCCCTCGCGAAGCAAATTTATACCTACGAGAACGTCAAATTCACCGAGCCGTAGATCTCGTAAAATTTCTATACGTTCAATCGTGTCAATATCACTATGCAGATACCTAACCCTGATTCCAATCTCAAGCAGATAGTCACTTAAATCTTCAGACATTTTCTTTGTCAGAGTAGTAACGAGCACACGCTCATCTTTCTCTATGCGTAGTTTTATTAATTCAATCAAATCGTCAATCTGACCAGTAGTCGGTTTAACGATTACCTCTGGATCAATCAAACCCGTTGGCCTAATAATTTGCTCTACGATTTGTGATGATTCAGTTATTTCGTATTGTCCGGGGGTAGCTGACAGGAACACAACTTGATTCAAGCGCTTTATTATTTCTTCGAACATCAGTGGCCGATTATCAGCAGCCGATGGGAGACGGAATCCGTGCTCAATAAGAGTTTCTTTTCTTCGCC
>CAJWRY010000092.1 GCA_913046155.1 uncultured Candidatus Nemicrothrix sp.
GATTTGAACCTCCGAAGGCTAACGCCGACGGGTTTACAGCCCGTTCCCTTTGGCCACTCGGGCACCGACCCTGAACTGGTGATACTAGCGCTAGTCTAACGAGATAACACCCAAAGTGACCACACATTACCTTTGTAATTCCTGAGAAGGTTCAAAAGTTAGTTCTAAAAGTGGTAGGGAAGATGAAACAAGGGAATTAGTATTTGAGCTAGCACTTGATTCCCCTACTGAGGAGGCTAGAAATGCCATCATTCGATGTCACATCAATTGTTGATATGCAAGAAGTGAGAAACGCAACCGATCAAGCTTCGAGAGAGATTAACCAAAGATATGACTTTAAAGGAACTGAAAGTTCAATCGAACTCTCAGAAGAACATGTAACAATTGAGTCATCATCCGATGACCGGCTCAACGCACTTCGGACTGTTTTAGAAGAGAAGCTAGTCCGTAGAAAAATCTCATTGAAAGCTCTCGAATATCTGACTGTTGAGGACTCAGCAGGAGGCAGGAGGAGACAGGTAGTTGCTTTGACTTCGGGCATCAACTCAGAGAAAGCCAAGGAAATAAATAAGTTCATAAAAGCTCTTGGTTTCAAAGGGCTTCAATCTCAAACACAAGGTGAGCAGGTACGCGTCACTGGTAAAAAACGCGACGACTTACAATCTGCGATTGGCAAACTAAAAGAAACCGACTTTGGCATACCAATACAATGCGGTAATTTTCGGGATTAACCTACTACGATATTTTTTATGATCGATAGACGCCACTGATGCCTGATTGGACATGGAGTACCACAATAAATGAGGGCGATGATGTGGTTATCTTTGACCTTGATGGGGTTATAAGTGATGCTTCTCATCGTCAGCATTATTTACGGGGTGAGGAGAAAAATTGGACTGGGTTTTTTTCTGCGTGCACAGAGGATCCACCCATCATTTCCGGCGTTAAGCTCATAAATCTTCTTCACAAGTCTCACAAAACCATAATTCTTACCGCTCGCCCAAATTCTATTCAATCAGAAACTATTGATTGGCTTAAAAAATACGGGGTTACTTGGGATGCATTGATTATGAGATCGAATGAAGATTATCAACAATCATCAAAAATGAAACTATCTGCTCTAAATCAGATCATCGACGCCGGATATGTTCCAATACTGGTATTTGATGATGACCCAAGGAACATCGAGATGTTTTTAGAACATGATGTCCCTGCGATCTCTGTTCATAGCGGCTACTACGCTTAACTTGCAAGATCGGCGAATGACGCCCAGCAGATTATAATCAGACTGGTCTAGCTTAAGAAATTTAACTTTCACCAAAAGATACTTTCAAATAATATGAACTACCTTGGAGGAACGAATGGCAACGGTAACGAGAAAAACCAACGTTTCATGTTCGCTCGACGAAGCGTGGGAGATTTTATCGGCTTTTGGTGAAATCTCAGGTTGGGCTACTAATGTCTCTCATTCATGCCTGCTATCTCACCAGCAAGAAGGGGAAGGTGCATGCCGCAGAATACAAACTGGAAATACTTCGGTAACCGAGCATGTTACGAAGTGGGAGAATTCAAGATATTTAGCGTATGAAATACGAGGACTACCTCCAGTATTTAAAAACGTTACAAATTCATGGACACTGGAGCCCAGTGAAGCCGGTGTTCAGCTATCGCTAACCGTTGAAATTATTCCTATTCGACGACCTGCCACTCCGATCGCAGGCATAGCTTCCCTAATCTTTGGCAGAATTAATTCCGGCATGCTCAAAGATCTAAAGAATTTTCTAGAGATAACAGAACCCTTAAAAAAGTTTGAACGACAAATATCACTTCTTCACTTGAGAATTGATGAAATGGAATCTCGACATGAGTAGCTCATACAAACCTGACGTCATCATTTTTATGACTGACGAAGAGAGGGCGATCCCACCTTACGAAGCCCCGGAAGTTCTGGAGTGGCGAGATAATGTCCTTTCAGGACGAAACTGGTTTAAAGATAACGGTGTAAGTTTTAATCGGCATTACACGGGTTCCTTGGCATGCGTTCCTAGCCGTCCGACACTTTTCACTGGACAGTTTCCTGATGTCCATGGTGTTACTCAAACAGATGGCTTGGGGAAGGATGCTTACGACGCTCGGATGAGGTGGCTGCCCCCTAGGGAAGTACCCACGCTTGGTCATTGGTTTAGGGCTGCAGGGTATGACACTCATTATGATGGCAAGTGGCATATTAGCCACGCTGACCTTGTAGATGAGTCGACGGGCAAGCCACTAGCAACGAATACTTCGGACGGAACTATTCTTCAGGATGCTGTCAAACAGTACCTTGAAATGAACCCTCTTAATGAATATGGATTTTCAGGTTGGGTTGGTCCTGAACCTCATGGTGCGCTGCTTGGAAATTCAGGTATTATTCGTGATCCCCTTATCGCTGACAGAACTGTTCAATGGCTTGAGGATAGGTATAGAAGGCGTAATCTAGGTGATAGTGATGCCCTAAAACCTTTTTTATTAGTTGTAAGTTTTGTGAACCCTCACGACATTGTTCTTTTGCCTCTTTACATGCGCAGACCTGAGAACAATCCCTACCTCCCTTCCGATTTTGATCCTCCAGACATTCCAATTCCACCTACTCGCTATGAAGATTTATCTTCAAAACCTGCAGCCCAAATTGCTTACAAATATTCTTACTACTCTGGGTATGGGGTTCAAAGAGCCGTGCAAAGGCTCTACGAGAGCAACGAACAAGAATACAGAAACCTTTATTATCGAATGCATTTAGAAGTCGATAATCCCCTTGATATGGTTCGGAAAGCTGTCATCACAGATGGGTCACGCGAGAAAATAATCTTCCGAACATCCGATCATGGTGATTTATTAGGTGCCCATGGTGGCCTGCATCAGAAGTGGTTTAACCTTTATGATGAGGCCACAAGAGTCCCATTTGAGATAGTCAAATACGGGGGTACACAATCCCCCAAAGCAGTAATCGATTCAGTGCCAACTTCACATGTTGACCTTATCCCGACTGCTTTGGCACTCGCTGGGTTAGACCAAAATTACCTTGGAGAACATCTAGCTCCTCAATTCTCAGAATTTCACCCTCTTCCAGGCAGAGATCTCAGCCCACTACTTGAAGATCCTGGCATTTCTGAATTTAAGAATAGGGCTGTTTACTTTATGACACGAGACAACATGCTTGAAGGCGACACGCTTGCCTCGGCAATGGCTCGCGGTTTGGGGCAAGCCGAAAAACCCCCTCGAGCTTTAAAAATCCAAGTCCTGTCGCATGCAAGCACCAATTTTGAAGGGATAGTCGTCAAGATAACAGATGAAGAAGTCGTAGGGATTAGTGATTCACTCTGGAAAATAACTCGATCGTATGATGACCCTCAAACATGGACTATCCCAAATATTGCTAACTTATCTTCATCGGGCTTAATGGGTGAAACTTATAGAACTGACCCCTTGCCTGATCAATGGGAATTATATGACTTAACGAATGACCCAATTGAATCGCAAAATTTGTGTCACGACCCAGAGGCAGCTGAAGTGTTTGACTACATGAAACGCAGGTTGTCTCAGGAGAAGGGTTCTTTAATTCCCGAACGAAATAATCCAAAACCTTATGCACGTAGGAAACCCCCTAAAGCTCAATTGACGGGTAAAACGCCGCCAGCTCTCGTCCTAGGTTTACGTGGCCTTCTTCGAAAAATCGGAATGCATCCAGAAGATACACAAGAACTCAAGATGGATATGACCGGTAAAAAGGCGCTAATTGTCTGCACGAATGCGGCTCAACTCACTAACGGGAAACCTACTGGAGTTTTTGCTTCTGAAATGACAGTGCCCTATTACATTTGGACTGATGCTGGTATGGACGTTGATTTAGCAAGTCCACTTGGTGGTCTAATCCCAATTGACCCTCAGTCATATCGGCCAGTAATCCGAACTACCCATGATGACAGGTCACTTGGCGATGCTTTACTGCAAAAAAAGCTTTCCGAGTCTCTTTCGATTAAAGATGTTGATGTCGATAATTACGACGTCATATATTTTGCTGGAGGCTGGGGGGCTTCATTTGATCTAGGTTTTTCTGAAAGCGTTGGGGAAAAAGTGACAGAAGCTAACAGAAGAGGGAAGGTTCTTGGAGGCGTATGCCATGGACCGCTTGGCTTTCTTAAAGCCAAAGATGAGAATGGAGAGCCGCTTGTTAAAGGGCGTCGCATCACTGCTGTGACTGACAAGCAAGTTCGTGATCTTCGAATTACTTCTACACCACACCATCCAGAAACAGAATTGCGTCGTTTGGAAGCTGATTTCCGTTGTGTCCACCGCTTTAGAGATCCATTTGCTAATTCTTGGGAAGTTGATGGAAATTTGGTTACAGGACAGAATCAAAATGCGGCCCCAATGGTTGCCAGAGAAATCATGGAGCTTCTGGACGACAAGTAACTCTTTCGCTTTGTTTAATTTTAATTGCCAGTCGCCTCAAACACTTTTCAAATTAACTTCTAATCTTCGTTAGACTCTTTGGCGCCTGCTTGGATAGCTGAAACAACAGAAGTGTCTGCCAAAGTTGTAGTATCTCCAAGATCTCGGCCTTCCGCCACATCGCGGAGTAGTCGCCGCATAATTTTTCCTGAGCGTGTTTTAGGTAAGTCAGGAACAAGGAAAACCGCTCTGGGTCGAGCAATCGGTCCAAGTTTCGTAGCGACATGAGCTCGAATCTCTTCACGAAGTTCATCTGAAGAATCAAACCCTCCACGAAGAATGACGTAGCCTATGATCGCTTGTCCTGTCGTCTCATCAGTTGCTCCAACGACAGCCGCTTCTGCAACACTTGGATGGTCAACTAAGGAAGATTCTACTTCAGCAGTTGAAATTCTATGCCCTGATACATTCATGACATCATCAACTCTCCCTAGGAGCCATATGTAACCATCCTCATCTATTTTCGCACCATCGCCGGCAAAATATCTACCTTCGTATGTACTCCAGTAGGTATCAAGGTACCGCTGCGGGTCGCCCCAAATTCCTCTTAACATCGAAGGCCAGGGATGTGTGATAGTAAGATACCCACCACCTTGCGTGACCTTATTGCCGTCATCGTCAACAACCTCTGTATACACACCCGGAATTGCAAAACATGCAGATCCTGGTTTCGTAGTTGTGACACCTGGAAGAGGAGTAATCATATTGCCCCCTGTCTCTGTCTGCCACCAAGTATCAACTATCGGGGTCTGGGATCCTCCAATATTTTCGTGGTACCACATCCATGCTTCAGGATTAATTGGCTCACCCACAGTTCCAAGAACACGAAGGCTAGTTAGATCATGTTTGCTGACCTCTTCGCTCCCCCACTTCATAAAGGTTCGAATAGCAGTTGGGGCTGTGTAAAGCTGCGTCACACCATATCTTTCGATGATGTCCCATAGCCTATCTTTTGACCACGAAGACCTATCTTCTGAACCTCTAAGATCTTGTCGTGGAGTGTCCGGTGTTCCTTCATACATCACTGAGGTGCACCCATTCGCTAAAGGACCATACACGATATAGCTATGGCCTGTAACCCAGCCAATATCAGCAGCACACCAATACACATCA
>CAJWRY010000093.1 GCA_913046155.1 uncultured Candidatus Nemicrothrix sp.
AAAATAAGTTACGGTGCCGCATCAATCAAATTAGGACTTGAGGAAAAGCTCTCCTTGGGCAATCTTGATGCGAAGAGAGATTGGGGTTTCGCCGGAGACTATGTTGAGGCGATGTGGATGATGCTACAACAAGAACAACCTGACGACTATGTTATCTGTTCAGGAATGACACATAGTGTCCGGGAATTTTGCGACCTTGCCTTTAGCCACCTTGGACTCAACTACGAGGACCATGTTGTAGTTGATGAACAATTTTTTAGGCCAGCAGAGGTTGATCTTCTCGTTGGCGATTATGGGAAAGCGAAAAGAGTACTTGCTTGGGAGCCCAGCACGTCGTTCAAAGACCTTGTGGCCATGATGGTTGAAGCGGACCTAGCCCTGCTTGAGGGACGCCTCAAAGGTTTGGCGTGACAGAATTGGTTGGAAAGAGGATAGTTGTTCTTTGTGGCGGTGTCGGTGCCGCTAAATTACTACAAGGCCTTGTTAAGGTGGTCGCTCCTAACTCTGTAACAGCTATTGTCAATACTGGGGATGACTTATCATTACACGGCCTTCATATCTGCCCAGATATCGATACGGTAATATATACCCTCGGAAACGAAATTAATCCTGATACAGGATGGGGTTTAAGGGACGAGGGTTGGCGTGCCATGGATATGCTAGCCATGTACGGAGGAATTGATTGGTTTCGCCTTGGAGACAGAGATATTGGAACTCATTTATTTCGAACGCAGAGACTTTCGGAGGGGGCTACCCTTTCAGAGGTTACTCGTGAAATAGCAGCAAAGTGGGGAGTTGGAGTTAATGTCATTCCAATGAGTAATGATCCTGTTAGGACAATTGTTACAACCGTCAGGGGCGAAGATCTAAACTTCCAAGACTATTTTGTTCGACTAGCGCATGATGTTGAAATTGCAAGCATCAAGTTTCAAGGACATGAAACGGCCCACCCAGCTCCTGAATTAATTTCTGAAATCCTTGAAGCTAATATTATCTTAGTCGCTCCTTCGAATCCTTTGGTGAGTATCGCTCCGATACTTTCCATTGCGGGGATTAGGGATGCTTTGCAGAAACGGCGCAAAGATGTCATTGCAATCTCCGGAATTATTGGTGGCAAGGCATTAAAGGGTCCTGCCGGTCGCCTCCTCAACGAACTTGGCTATGAAGCATCTGCTGCGGCTGTTGCAGAAATATACAAAGATATTGCTGGGACTTTTGTAATTGACGACGTCGACAAACATGAACGGATGAGAATTCAAGAATTAGGCCTTAATTGCATCATTACAGATACAGTAATGACCAATAGCACAAAGGCAGCTGATCTTTGTAGGACTACTTTTGAAGAGATAGCAGGCTGAAATGACGAAGTTAGAAATAATTCCACTTGAAGGTATCCCCGAAATATCACCCGGTGATGATTTAGTTGAAATAATCGGACAGTTAGACAATATTCAGTCCGGAGATATTCTCGTTGTTACTCAAAAGATCATTTCCAAGGCTGAGAATCAGATGATAGAGATTGATCCGAATGACCCTTTAAGTCACAAACCATTAGTAGAGAGAGAATCCGTAAGAATTCTTAGGCGCCGTGGGGACCTCATAATTAGCCAAACCAAACATGGATTCGTTTGCGCAAATGCCGGAATTGACTTATCAAATGTGGAACGCGGTCAAGCCGCACTTCTGCCTGATGACAGTGACCGCTCGGCACGAAGGCTGCGCGATGGTTTGGCGGGCAGATTTCAACTAGACGTCGGGATAATAATTTCTGACACTTTTGGTAGACCTTGGAGAAGAGGCCTTACTGATGTAGCTATAGGAAGTGCTGGTGTTCTTCCAATTCTAGATTTACGGGGAAGCCCAGATGCGTTCGGCAGAGAAATGCAAGTTACTGAGGTAGCTCTAGTAGACGAACTAGCATCAGCCGCTGAGCTTGTTATGGGGAAATCTTCAGGTATTCCTATTGCTATAGTTCGAGGCGCTGACGAGAGTTGGTTTGGGAGCGGATCTGTACGAGACCAAATAGTGCGCGACCCTCAGGATGACCTTTTTAGATAACGGTTAGCCCTTTCCTTCTATACCTAATTCTTGATTTATTCTCGTGCTGGAATCCCTCTTGTGGGTCCCACCAAAGTTGAAAACAGTTTCAATACCATACCTATGACAAACATCTGCTTCAGGAATATTCTCCAAAGAGTTCCGGTCACCGCCATTACCAAAGATCAGTTTGGAATTCTCGTTGGACTCAGCTACCAGAGCAAGCGTTTGAGCCACAGACCGGTCATTGTCAACAGAAATCAACGCCTCGTCCACCACAGTTAAAGCTTTAATGATTCGCAGTCGATCCTCCTGATCTAGGATTAGCTTACCCTTTTTCAAAATCTGCTGTTCATTGTTATTAACAATCACAACAAGTCGGTCACCCGCAGCTGCAGCTTCCTCTAAGTAATCCAAATGCCCACAATGTAAGGGGCTGAAATAACCGCTGACGATTACGATCACAGGGCCTGAGTCCGCCCCTCTATCGCAATCAGTCAAGTTCCACCCCAAAGTCCTGAGGGCCAGGAACATTGGTCGTGTTTGGAGGATCAATTCCAGGGCCACTTCTACCTCCCAAAACACCTTCTAAATTGTCGATCGAAGTAGGCAACGGGACAACCGCCCCTACTGGTGCTCTTGCTATGGTGTAGGCTTCTCTATCGTTTAGAAAACGAACGTCCTCAAGATCCTCAGTAAAGATATTCGTGGGCTCTCCACCAATGAAAGCATTTTCCCAGCGAACGACTTGCATAATAGCTTCCTCACCATTGCACGTAACTCCTGAATCAAGGGTTGCTCCCCCTGGAAGTTCTAAACCGCTATTCGATAGAGAAGCTCCCATGGCATTCAGAAAGACACCCATTTTCGCCTCTTTACCTGTCACTGACGAGGTAAAGGGGTGAATATGTATCAGCCCATCTTGGTGTGAATGTATTCCTTCTGGATCGAACTCACTTTGGAATGGTGTAAGAAATGATTCAGTTACGCAATCCCAGACTCCATATGCAGCGTGCCAATGATCCTGAAGTGTTGGAGAAGCCTCGGCATCTCGTGTCGCTCTAGCGAAAACCACAAGGGCTAACCCTAAGACAATTACTAAGGCAACTACTGATGGGTAGCCCAGTTGTCTCCTCTCGGTCGGCCCACTAGATGATACGGCCTTTTCCGCTCTTGCAATTTTCTTTGCTGATGAAGCCTTTCCCATGCCTTCATACGGTAGTGGTTAGCGAGACACTTTTGGCGCAAGTTTTGAGGTTCTTTCAAAAAAAAGTTGCAAAGTATTGAAGCATTTCAGTTTTTCTAGTGTTTTAGCCTAACAACCTCTTATTTTTCCTGCATTTTCAAGAATCAATGCTCTTTTCTCTGCATTCGTTAACTCGGTTTGCATCCTTTGAGAAGTGCTTACCGTGCTAAGAGAAGCTTCCTGAGAATTCTTTGGCACCCCAAACGTAGTCGCATACAATAGCTCTGAATTCTTAAGAGGTATTTCCGGCATATCAGCGTTTAAGCTTACGTCTTCTGCCTCCTCTGTACTTGGACTTCGGAATGCATCAAGAATTGGCTCAGCCTCTGCTTCTATGATGCGCTGAATTGAAAGTTCGTTTGCAAAATCATAAACGGTAGGCAGCAGATACTTTTCCAAATCATTTGGACGAAAGTTCCGGAACTGTTGGGCTAAAGTAATAGCTTTTTGGGGCGTTAATCTATCGTCTAGATTAACGAATCCACCGCCAAGAATCTCTTGAATAATTTCTGTTATTTTAAGTGGATTTCGAAAACCTGAGTCAAACGCTTGTTGAAGAGCAAGGATCAGGAAATCTTGCTGACGTTCTTGGCGACCAAAATCTCCTGTACCATCGACTCTTACCCATACATTAGGAGAAGGCCCGTACCATCCATCAAAGTTTTCCACGTACGCTTGTAACTCTCTAGTTCTGACCAGACCGAGCGCTTGGAGCGGTGTTAAAGTGACACAACCTGATTCGGGAATATTTAATTGGGCCTTTCTGTCTCGGAGCGGATACTCAAGGTAAACGTCTAACCCCCCAATGGTTTCAAATAGCCTCATGAATCCATTGAAATCAACCTCAACTACATGATGGATTGGAATTTCAAGCACATCTCGGATTGTTTGGACTAAGGTCGGTTTGTCCGTGAAGTAAACAATGCTATTGATCTTCTGCCATGAATCTCTGTACCCTGAGATAGGGACATAAAGATCACGAGGTAGAGACAATGCTGATGCCTTTGTATCACCGCTTGGGTCTAACCTGAGAACAATTAAAGTATCAGTTAGTAGCTGCCTAGATGACCTTCCAGAAGCTTTCCTGAGGTAATCTCCTTCTGGCAGATTTGCGATAGAATCTGACCCGATCAGTAAAAAGTTCAAAGGATCACCGCTTGATTCGGATTCGGCACTAAGTGTCGTTCCATAGGCAGTGCGAGGAATTTTGCCAACTGTCTCCGATGTATAGGCAAGTAGAATTGCCGCAACCGTGGAAGAACAAAAGATAAGGAAGGTTAATAACAAGCAAAGGCGTTGGAACCACGTTCTTTTTCGCCTTGGTCTCTTATCAATAGGCATAGCTTCAAGTTACCCTATGGGCTTTGTGATAATGATTTGACCGTGAATGAATTTTCACCGTAAATGAATTATCTCGCCAACTGAGATCTCCCTTTCATCTCCATTTTCGAGTTTGACGATCAACGATCCAGTTTGTGTTATTCGGTCTGCAAAACCTTCAAATCTCTCATCGCCAACTTCTATCTTCACATTCGTGCCTAAAGTATGAGAGTACTTTGCATAATCTGTTAGTAGCGATTCAGCATCAATGTCAGTTAAGAAAACTTCGCGAAGGATGCTTTCGGCGACGTCAATAACGTCTGGAGGATGTCCGAGCTCAGACAATGCCGATACACGGATATTTGGCAAGAACCCTCTTAGGTTTGCTAGGGAGATATTGAGCCCTAATCCAACTACCACAGTGGCTTGTGAGCCCTTTATCGTCGATTGAGCAAGGATTCCCGCTAACTTGTGAGGCTCACCTTGATGTAACGTTACAAGATCATTTGGCCATTTGATTTTTATTTGCGAAAACCCAAATTCCTCTAAAGCCCTAACAACCGAAATAGATAACTTCATACTGTAAAGGCTTATTAAGTCAGACACGATATCTACCTCGAATAGCACAGACATCAAGAGAGCTGAACCCCTTTCTGATATCCATTGCCGCTGCCCTCTCCCTTTGCCAGCAGTCTGATGATCAGCTATGACTACAGAAAGGTGATTTTCCTCTGTTTGAGCTTTCAGCATCAAATCTTCATTAGTTGAGCCGGTACTTGATTTCCAGGTAATTTCCCCGAAATTATAGGCTTTTAACCTCTTTTTAAGAATTTTGGCCTTCTTCCATGCAGAAAAAATTTGGATGAGTTTTAAGATTGCCACTTACTTTTGCTCCAAATTCTGTAACGTTAAAGCCGTGTTCACAAAGGTACTT
>CAJWRY010000094.1 GCA_913046155.1 uncultured Candidatus Nemicrothrix sp.
TTGGAGTCGTTGCGTGTTCGTTACGAAAAGGTCATCTCCGACAAGTTGAACTTTATTTCCTATTCTTTCCGTGATTTCTGACCAGCCATTCCAGTCTTCTTCTGCCATTCCATCTTCAATGGAAACGATAGGATACCTTTTTGCCAAATCAGAGTAGTACTCTGCCATTTCTGTTTGGTTGAGCTTTCTCTTTTCGCCTTCAAGGTGATAGATCTCATTTTCAAAGAATTCTGAACTTGCAGGGTCTAAGGCTATAGTGATGTCTTCGCCTGGGGTAAAGCCAGTTCGGTCAATTGCTTCTACAAGAAGTTTCACAGCTGCTTCATTTGATTCAAGGTCAGGAGCAAAGCCACCTTCATCCCCCACAGCTGTTGATAATTTTTTTTGTTCAAGGACGAGTTTGAGTGTTTGATAGCATTCAGCTCCCCATCGGAGTGCTTCAGAGAACGAAGCAGCACCGGTAGGCATAATCATGAATTCTTGTAAATCAATATTGTTATCGGCGTGCTCTCCACCATTCAGGACATTCATCATTGGAACAGGCAGTACGTGTGCTGATGCTCCTCCAAGATAGCGGTAGAGGGGTTGATGAAGTGAGGTCGCTGCTGCTTTGGCTACGGCCAAAGAAACACCTAACATTGCATTCGCCCCAAGTTTAGATTTATTGTCCGTTCCGTCTAGAAGCAGCATCGCTCTATCAATGGCGCGCTGGTCGGTTGCTTCCATACCAACTATTTCTGACTTTATTGCACCATTTACATTTGCTATAGCGCCTAGGACGCTTTTACCTAGGTAACTGTCCCCCCCATCACGCAATTCAACAGCTTCATATTTACCGGTAGATGCTCCAGAAGGGACAGCAGCTCGACCCTTTGACCCATCATTGAGTTCCACATCAACTTCAACTGTAGGGTTACCTCGAGAATCAAGAATTTGTCTTCCAACGATTTCTATGATTTTCTGCCCGGTCATGGTGCTTCCTTCGTGTTATGTCTTTCAAAAGGGGTTTTATCTAAAATACCCGTAATAAGTGGAAATGTTGTTGATAAGCGGATGATGAGTCTGTGTCCGGTGTTTAAGCTTCTTTGGTGACTGGTTCAAGACTTTTGAGATAATCTGTGATTTCTTGTGAAGCTTCTCTAATTTCCGAGATTTTGAGGATTAATTCCTGTTTGTCCTCTTTATAAAGTGACCCTTCATAGAGTCTCAGTGTTCTTACACGTTGTGATGGACGAAGTAGCAACGGCCTCAAATGGATATTCCACTCTGCTTTGCCAAAGCCCGGTATTTTTTTGGCAATAATCTTTTGAATCCCTAGAGATCGAGCTGCAAGCTTTAGGTGTGCAATTTTTAGAAGGTTTGTTGCTTCTTCGGGGACTGGACCGTATCGGTCCAACCAAGTTTGTTGTATTCTCTCTAAGTCTTGATTGTTCTTGATATCAGCAATGGACCGATAGGATTCCAATTTAGAATCATCCCTCATGATGTAATCTTTTGGTATGTAGGCTGTCATCGGGATTTCAATTTCGATCTCCTGCTCGTTCTCTTTAGGAACATGTTTTAATTCTTCAACTGCTTCCTTCACTAGTTTGCAGTAGAGATCATATCCGACAGCTGCTATGTGCCCTGACTGTCCCGTACCTAGTAAGTTTCCTGCGCCTCGGATTTCAAGGTCTCTCATAGCAATTTTAAAACCTGATCCAAGCTCTGATGTCTCTCCAACCGTCTTAAGTCGCTCAACTGCATCTTCTGTTAGATTGTGGCCTTTGGGAGTGAGAAGATATGCATAAGCTTTTGTTCCTGAGCGCCCGACACGTCCTCGTAATTGGTGAAGTTGTCCTAGTCCCATTCTGTCGGCGTTATCAACAATTAGCGTGTTAACAGAAGGCATATCTATACCCGACTCGATAATTGTCGTGCAGACTAAAACATCGTATTTCTTTTCCCAGAAGTCGATGACTGTTTGCTCAAGGAGCCCTTCGTCCATTTGCCCATGAGCCGTTGCTATTCTTGCCGAAGGGATTTGCTCCCGAAGTTTGTCCGCTATGACCTCGATATCGGAGATCTTATTATGTACGAAGAAAACCTGACCGTCTCTAAGGATCTCACGCCGGATGGCAGATGAGACTATTGAATTCTCATACTCACCCACAAACGTCATGATCGGTTTTCTATCGGTTGGGGGTGTATTGAGAAGTGTTAGATCCCTTATCCCTGTGAGACTCATCTCAAGTGTTCGAGGTATGGGTGTCGCTGTTAGGGTTAAGACATCAACGTTGGTTCTTAGTGACTTAATCTTCTCTTTGTGTGTTACTCCGAATCTTTGCTCCTCATCAATTATGAGCAAGCCAAGATCTTTGAATTTAATATCCTCTGATAGCAGGCGGTGTGTTCCGATAATGAGGTCTATTTCACCCGCATGCAACTTGGAGATTACTTGTTTAGTTTCTTTGTTAGTCAGGAATCTACTAAGAACAGCAACTTGAATAGGGAAAGGGGCTAATCTTTCAGAGAATGTTTGGTAGTGCTGCTGAGCTAGAAGAGTTGTTGGAACAAGCACCGCTACCTGTTTGCTGTCCTGAGCGGCTTTGAAAGCAGCTCGTAAAGCTATTTCTGTTTTCCCGAAACCAACGTCGCCGCATACAAGTCTGTCCATTGGCATCTTCCGCTCCATATCACTTTTGACATCATTCATTGCGGAAACTTGGTCATTAGTTTCAATGAAGGGAAACGATTCCTCCAGTTCCAGTTGCCATGGCGAATCTGTTGAAAAACTAAACCCGTCTTGGGACTCTCTTTGCTGATACAGCTCAACTAACTCCTCGGCTATCTTTTCTATCTCATTTCGTATAGAAGACCTGGTTCTTGTCCAGTCAGATCCCCCCATTCGACTTAAAGAGGGTGCCCCTCCGCTGTTGTATTGGCTGATCTGATACACCTGATCAGTCGGAACGTAGAGTTTGTCCCCTTTCCGATATTCGAGCAAGAGATAATCTCTTTCAACGTCGGCCAGCGATCTTTTGACAATACCACGGAAGATAGCTATCCCATGATGTTCGTGTACTACGAATGCCCCTTCTTTCAGGTCCATAAAGGTGCTACCAGGTGCATCAGATTTTCGTTTGACTTTACGTGGGCTTTTACGTCGCCTTGATAGTTCGCGTTCATTAATGATTGCGAATTTCAGTTCAGGGAAAATTACGCTGGAGATATCAGCACCTGAGATTAGAGAAATTCCCGTAGTTTCTTCGATAGGCGAATCTGAGCTATGGATTACCGGATTGAGGTCTAGTAGGGCCAGTTTGTTATTTAATGCTTTGATTGATTTATCGTTCTCTGAAAGAAGAACTATGTTGTACCCATCTTGGACTAAACCTTTGAGAATTTGCAGAGGGTCGGTGATGCGCCTTTCGGGTGTCATAACTGTTATGTCAGGGCCTATAAGATCTGCGGAGGAGGAGTTAACTTCTACTGTTCTGATTTTCTCTCTCAGAAAAGCTTCCTCAAAGGTGATGTGAAGCGTCTGCATCCCATGTTTGGCTTTAGGGCTTAATGTTTCTGAGAGCATCATGCTGATGCTCTGTTCTTCAGATATTAAATTTTCTATACGTTGTTGAATCTGTTTGGCGTCAAACAAAAGCACAAGAGCTGAGGATGGAAGCAAATCTAGTATGGTCTCACGCTTTGGATTTAGCCAAGGCAGCAGATTTTCCACTCCGTCAAATGTTCCACCTTCTGAAATAATTTCCCAAAATGTTGAACCCCATGGCATTTCTTTAGAAAGTTCATGGGCTCTTGATTTCACATCGTCTGTTATGCAAAGTTCGCTGGCGGGAAATATTTGAGCGTCACTCAAAGGATTCTTTGAAAGCTGATCTCTTGTTGAAAATGTCGTCAAACGCTCAACTTCATCTCCCCACATCTCTAATCGGATTGGCGCTTCATAAGTTGATGGATATACGTCAATGATTGATCCCCGAATAGAAAATTCCCCACAACGTTCTACTTGCGTAGTTCTCTTGTATCCGAAAGATGAAAGTTGATCTATTAACCCTTCGTAACTCAACTCATGCCCGTTCTGAATGTTAATTGTGCTCTCAAAGTTTTGATTTGTTATTACTTGCGATATGGACCTTGCGGTAGCGATAATGACATCGGGATATTCCTGTTTCCTCAATCGCCATAAAACTTTGTTTCTTTTCCCCATGATATGGGTCTGAGGACTTATTTTCTCAAGAGGGAATGATTCCCAGGAAGGAAGTACTTCTATGTCAATTGATTTGTTGACTTGAATCAGGTTGCTCTCAAGAAGTTCAGCTTGTTCAACGCTACGGGTAACTATTACTAGAGGTTTCTCTCTAACAGTTTTGATGTATGTATTGATGATCCAGCTACGAGCAACTTCTGGAACAACAAGCTGTGTTGTTTTCGGTAGCATCAATTTTGTGATTATCTGATGCTGACCTAACTGATTTAGGCAGTTATCAAATTTCACGATTAAATTCGTTCATTGTCATTTCATAACCATGGGAAAGGATGGCTTCAATCGCATCTGTCGCTTTCTCAATACAGGTGTTGATTTCTATCCTATCGGATCTACTGGGAGGCTTCAGAACGTAGTTTTTGCCTAGTTGCGATTGCGGAGGCTTTCCTACTCCTATTCGCAAACGACCAAAGTTATTTGACTTCAGGTGCTCTGATATTGACTTCAAACCGTTGTGACCTGCCAACCCTCCATGGAGTTTTACTTTCAAGACGCCTGGCTTAAGATCCAATTCGTCATGAACAATGAGAAGTTCGTCTAATGTTTCTAGTTCATGTTTTCTTACAAGCTGCTGGACTGCGATTCCAGACTCATTCATGAAAGTTGTTGGCTTTGCCAAAATAATCTTTTCGCCATTAACGCGAATGTCAGAGCAAAAGGCCAGTTCCTTGCTTCGTTTAAACTTTCCCCCATGCTTGATAGCAAACTTGTCCAGAACTTCAAAGCCAACGTTGTGCCGGGTATTTTGGTATTTCTTTCCAGGGTTCCCTAACCCAACGATAAGAAGCCGGATGGGTGTTGATGAGAATTTGCGCTGTCTTCGCAGCACGGAGTTTATTCGCTATCCTCAGTCGAGGCTTCGTCGGTTTCCTCGGAAGTTTCGCCTTCCATCTCTTCATCAGCCTCAAGTTCGGATGCTTCTTCTGCTGCGATTGACTCCATTGTTGACCTTGTAACAGTCCCGACTGCAACTGCTTCTTCAGGATCTACCTCTGTTCGGACCCCCTCAGGAAGGGCAACGTCACTGACTCTGATTGCGTCATTAATTTCTAGTTCGCTGACATCTGCAGTTAATTCATTGGGTATTGCATCTGGTAGTGAAAGAACTGATAAGGAGAACATTGTCTGATCAACCATTCCATTCTGATCTGTAACTTTCTTAGCTACTCCTTCAAGAACAATTGGCACTTCAACTGCAAGTTCCTGTTTAGGATCTACGCGCACAAAATCTACAT
>CAJWRY010000095.1 GCA_913046155.1 uncultured Candidatus Nemicrothrix sp.
ATTTGGCGCTACCAATTTCATCCTGAGGTTTGGATCATAGTCATAAGCTCTGTGCTGCTAGCCTTGTACGCAACCAGAGTTGTCGGTCCGAATGCAGTAAAGGGTAACGAACCAGTCATAACACGCAAACACAAGTATGCGTTTGTAGCAGCAATTGCATTTTTGTGGTTCGCTTCAGACTGGCCTATGCATGACATCTCAGAAGAATACCTGTACTCAGCACATATGCTCCAACACCTGATTATATCGCTAGTCGTTCCTCCCTTACTGCTCCTGGCCTTCCCTGAGTGGCTCGGCAGGCTTCTCATATCACCCTCGGGCAAAACAGGCGTCATTATTCAACAATTAACTAGACCCGTTGTGGCAGGCTTTATCTACAACTTCGTAATCATCGTCACTCATCTGCCTTTCACGGTCAACTACTCAATAGAAAACGGGCCTTTCCATTATTTCATTCACCTAATTGTTTTTGTCTCCTCCTTATGGATGTGGATCCCAGTTATGAGTCCAGTCCCCGAATTACGGAGAACTTACCCAGCGCAAATGGTTTACCTCTTTCTGATGTCAGTTATCCCAACAGTGCCCGCAGGGTTCCTAACCTTTGCCGGCGGATCCCTTTACGATGCTTACGATCATTCCGTGAGACTATGGGGGATAGGCATAACAACAGATCAACAACTAGCCGGGCTTGTTATGAAACTCATCGGCGGAATATATCTTTGGGTTTGGATAGCCACACGCTTCTTCCAATGGAGTAGACGAAACCGACCAGAAATGACACTCGTAACCGATACTACAAAACCTGTTGAGAGAGTATAACGACTACTGCTTCTGGAGAATTACCTCTAAATTGCAGAACGGACGCAGAACATCTGGAACCACAAAACTTCCGTCATTCTGCTGACAATGTTCCATCAAAAATACCAAGGTCCTCCCAATTGCGCATGCCGTTCCGTTCAAGGTGTGCACTAACTGATTTCCTTCCGCACTCTTAATTCTTGTTTTCATTCTCCTTGCAGAAAAATCAAGGTAATTCGAACAACTCGTAAGTTCTCTATATTGGCCTTCAGAAGGAAGCCATACTTCACAGTCATATTTCAAAGCAGCAGGAGCACCAAGGTCCCCTGACGCAACAAGAATAACTCGGTGAGGTAGACCGAGTTCATTCAATATTTCTTGCTCTATTTCACGGAGCATTTCAAGTTCATTCCAAGACTCTTCAGGGTTACAGAATGAGAACATTTCGACTTTATCAAACTGGTGAACCCGAAAAATTCCTGTTGTATCTTTCCCGTATGTTCCAGCCTCACGTCGAAAACACGACGAGTAGCCAACATACCGAGCAGGTAGCGTATTTTCCTCAAATATGTCACCGCGATGTAAACCGGCTAGGGCAACTTCGCTAGTGCCTGTCAAAAATAAGTCATCCTTAGGTAGTTCATAAACCTGGTTTCGATCCGTGGGGAAAAAACCAGCATCAATCATCATTTCTTCCCTTACCAGAACTGGTGTAACCACCGGAGTGAAGCCTTTCCCGACAAGTTTTGACATGACGTATTGAATCAATGCAAATTCAAGCAATACAGCTTCATTTTTGAGATACGCAAACCTGCTTCCCATATTCTCTGCAGCTTTTTCTGTTTCGACCCAATCCATAAATTCGCCATACTCAGAATGACTCATGGGAGGCGCTTGCTTACAATCTCCAATAGTCTCTATGACTTCATAATCTTCTTCGCCTCCATCGGGGCATCTCTCGCTTGCCGGATTTGGAAGACCAATGGTTAGGTTATCCAGTATTTCAGCGGCAGAAGCATATTCAGCTTCCTTTGACTGAAGTGATTCTTTCATTGATGCTGCCACAGCTATCTTTGCGTCACGTTCCTCAGGGCTCGCTCTTCCAATATCTTTTGATGCAGCGTTTTGTTGTGAACGAAGTTCTTCAACCTCTTGAAGCAACTTACGGCAAATTTCTTCACGTTGAAGGACGTCGTCCAACAGTTCCGGTTCAACACCTTTTCGAATCACCCCGGATCTGTAGCTTTCTTCATCGCGTAATTTTTTTAAATCAATCACTCTTGTGAGACTATCGCTCATTACGACCTACACATATGCAAATTAAAAATACCTGCAAAAAATGTGAAGATTTATCGCTATAGCTGTCAAAATGGTTGATCAAGTGGGAAACTTGTCCTCATGCTTCCCAGCGTCATTAAATCAGTTTCTGCCACGCATGGAGAGAACGTTGCATACGTAAGCCCGGACGGTAAAGAAATCACATACAAACAACTTGATGTCATTTCTGATGAAATGGCAGTCTGGTTAACAAACGAGGGGATATCGGAAGGGTCTGTTGTAGGACTGTCGTTGCCAAGTTGCATTGAATACATCGTCAGCTACCTTGCATTAGCAAAGGTAGGCGCAATCACTGCTGGAATAAATCCACGTTTTACATCACTAGAAAGATCAAAAACTCTCAGTACTTTAAACCCAAATCTAGTTATTACAGCTAAGGGTCATGATGGCGGGGTTGGGGACCAATACCGCAAAACTACAATCAAGCTCAATGAGACAGAATTTATCCGAAGCCAAAGGGTTACCGGTGGATCTCCTGAGCTACTGGAAGATGATGACGAGAGACCGGTGTGTATTTGTTTTACATCTGGAAGCTCCGGAAGTCCTAAAGGAGCATTGTTTACTAATCGACAACTAAGAGCGATTAGCGAACTCGATGCGGGTGGATCTTGGGGAGGAGGAGGTCACCGATATGCGAGTACGGAATTTGCGCATGTAGGGGTTATGACGAAGTTGCCATGGTTACTAGCTACCGCAGGTACTACCCACCTCATTCATAAATGGAATGCAAGAGAAATACTTCAGTTAATTCATGAATACAAGATGTCATCTGTCAGCGCTATCGCTCCTCAAGTCGCATTGATGCTCAAGCAAGATGGTATTGAAGATCTTGACTTTAGCTCAGTTAAAGCAATCGTCACTGGAGGGGCATACGCATCGGTAAATCTAATCAAGAAAGGGCGTGAAATTTTCGGTGCTCCATGGTCAGTGCGGTACAGTTCAACTGAGTCCGGTGGAATAGGTTTGGGAACCTCTTTAACTGCAGATGACTATGAGGCTTTACATACTATCGGACGGCCACGTGAAGGCGTTAAGGCTAAAATCTGTGATTCTTCTGGTTCAGAACTATCAAACGGAGAGGTCGGGGAGATTTGGATATCGTCACCTGCTGTGATGAGTTGTTATTGGAATGATCCAGAAGAGACAGCAAAAGTATTTGATCAACAATGGCTTAAAACAGGTGATCTTGCCTATCAGACACCTGAAGGGTATTTCATCTTGGCTGGTCGAACCACAGAAATGTACATTCGGGGCGGCTATAACGTTTACCCACTAGAGGTGGAAGGAATCTTTTCTGAATATCCTTCAATAGCGGAGGTAGTTATCATCCCTAGACCAGATGACATAATGGGAGAGATAGGGGTAGCTGTCATTGTTTTAGAGGATGGATGTTTGCCAATAACGATTGATGATTTGCGGTCGTTTGGGGCAGACAAGTTAGCAGCGTACAAGTTACCCGAAAAGGTCATTCATGTTGAATCCATTCCACGTAACATAACCGACAAAATTGATAGGCGAAAACTCAAAGAAATAGTCAAAAGAAAAAGCGGTTAATGCTGATTCTTTCTCTCAATGAGTCGGCTAATCCAGTTAATATACGTTTCAGTTTCTTGAGCCCCAGGAACTGGCAGTACATGGTTAATCAATACTGTAGGAACTGACGTGATGCCTTGATTTATTGCTTCATTATGCTCATCAATCACTTCTTTAGAGATTCCTAACCGCTGAGTATCAACTAAAGAACTGAACCTGCTCTCACCAAAACCTACTTCGTTCGCGATATGAGCGAGCACGGACCAATCAGAAATATCAAGGTTCCTCTTAAAATATGCTTCGAGTAATTTATGATGCATAGCATCAGCGAATTCAGGTGCCTCTGCCGAAATAATTTTCTGCGCAACTTGAGCTGGAAGGCTTCCAGTTGGTGGATTACTTGAAGTAGACCAGGGAACAAAAGAAGTTTTAGGCTCTAATGCAGCCATACGTTCCCACCCTTGTGTATACCTAATAAATTTTTCTCTATCCGGAGTTTTAGATTCAGGCTTAAGGAGAAAGCTTTTCCAGATGGAGAGTATTGAATATTTCCACCTTTTTCCCAACTAACAAGGGATGATATCGGTCGTTTGGGATCCGTTAGTTTTACCCAGACGGATACTCCTGCTCCAGAGCTGAAATTGCCTTCAGGTTGAGCTGGCGTGATCATTTTTCCGCCGGACAATTGCCAAGCTTGACCGATAGCTCCCGGATAAAGAATACCTCTTCTATTGTTGCTGGCGATTAGGTCGTTCATGCTCAAATGAAAAACAGGTGCTTTGCGTGGGATTTCTGATTGCGTAATGGAGAAGTTTTTCGATTCTTCGGGGCTTAGGCGAAGCATTCCCTTTGTGATAGTTCCTTTGTTGCAGGTGGTATTGACGCCTGCATCCGGAGGAAGAGGAAAGAGGATATCTCTGTTAGAGTTGTTTGTAGTAAACTTACGAAGCAGACCGTTCTTACCGGGAAATTTTACGATTAGTTCAGTAAACTCGGCTTCTCCAAATTTATATCGAAATTGAGGAATGCCATCTATTAGGCGGTAGCCCAGAAAGTTAATTTCCAGATCGTCTTTTTGGTTACCATCAAAACGAAACGGAAAAGTTCTCTCTCGTAAATAAACTCGTCCTTCTATCGTTGGGAGGGTTCTCCAGCGGCCAAAAGATCCGTTTTTCTTTATGAAACCGTCACGCCATGCGTAGCGTAGGTGGCATGTGCCCGCATCCCAGCAATAGGAGTGACCTCCGGGCAAAGCGACTGCAATAGCCGCAGGGGATGAGTCGGGCATGAAAGTACGATGAACTATTGCGAAACCTGATTTTGAAGGAGAAAGGTCAGAGAGGTTTTCGGTTTTTGAAGAACCTTTTGCTTTGGCGAGAAGCTCATCCATTTTATCCGGTTGCTCTTTGGCAACAAAGAGGGTGCCGTGCATTATGAATCCATGTCCTGGGAATGTGCATACGTATGGATATTCTCCTTCATTCTCAGGTGATATGAAAGTAATGGTTGTTTTCTCTCCCGGGAGCACTACTTGAGTTGAGGCGATAACGTTTTCTGATTCCGGAACGTAATGTCGAATCGGACCTTCCGCTCCAAGGGCGATCGCGGCCTCCACGATTTCGAGGCGAGAACCGGGAGCAACTAGCACGAAGTTGTGCATCATCTCATCTACGTTGTCGAAAAGTAGTTCCACTTTTTCGCTCGGTTGTACGTGAAGGGCAATCGGGTCGTATTTAAGGCCGGGTTTGACCGAGACGCGAAGTTTAACGGCGTACGCGGAATTAATTATAAATAATCCCAGCAAAAACGTTGAGA
>CAJWRY010000096.1 GCA_913046155.1 uncultured Candidatus Nemicrothrix sp.
GAGTAGAGGCTCGTATCTCATCACCCGAAAGACTGCCCAGAAGCGATAAATTTATTTCTTAATTATCACCCTTCACCTTCTCCCTTTTGTCTATGTCCTGATCCTTTTTCATAGCCAGACACTTTCTGTTAAGTCGGTCTCAGGCTCACCTTCGACACGATTCCATTCGCTCGGAATCCATATCTCAAGTCTGTTAATGACACCGATAACGACTGCTTCTCGCTCAAGCCCTATTTCGTCTCGAAGTTTTGTTGGGATTGCTATGCGGCCTTGAGTGTCTGTTTTTACTTCTGATATGCTCGCGGACCATTTTCGTTGAGCATCAGCAGTAACTTTTTTTGTTTGGACTTGCTCGATTAGTCTCTCAGCAACTTTCTGAATCTCATCAGATGAATAAACCATAAGGCATGGAGCTTGCAACGATTTTGCGATGAATGCCGCCTCTTGCAAGTAGCGACGAAAGTTAGGGGGCAATACTAGCCTGCCCTTTTCATCAAGTAATCGCTCGTGCTCACCTGTAAACATCGTATTCCCTGGTTATCTGCACTCGACTTTTGCTAGGCAAAGGTCATCTAGTGCTTGGGTATTGCTACCCTTTTCTCTCCCTTATGCTCCACATTAACCCCTTCTACTCCACTTTTCAACACTTTGCAGCAAAAATTACTAAAAAATCTTTTCTGGTGTACCGGCTTCGAATTGGGCTTAGGAAGTTACGTCAGAGCGAAGGCAGTGCCGATAAGAACGCATTCAGTGCGTCCTGTTTTTCGCATCCAGAAGCTATTCCAGCGCGACTGATCATTTGATCAAAGTTAGGGATTGGGGAACTAGTGTACGCAGCTATCATGTGGTCTGGTTTCCAATTGATAATTAAAGCGCATTGGAATCTAGTACCGAACTTTGAGCGTCGTTGAGAAATACCTAAAATCTTTCTGGTATTGATAAATAGCTCACCTGGGGCTCTGCCTATAAAGCAGATCAAGTCGGATGCCTCTGATCGAGAGAAATTTTCATCAAAGAGGGAACATTCGATATCTAGTCGTTTCAAAGCGTCATGCCAGATCCCGCCAATCCATATAGATGCTTTTGCAATGTCGGCAATCCAAAATTTAGATTCTTTAGGAACGAATATATCCACCCAAAGCATATCTTCTGGTGCGACAAGCACTGCTCCTCCACCACTCTGCCTTACAGCTAAGTTAATATTTTGCTCTTCAAGGTAACTTAAATTCAGAAAATCCCTACCCCTTTGGCTTTTGCCCAATACCAGACAGGAATCTTTAGGCTCTATTATCCAGATTGTCGGTTCTCGCCATTCGTCAAGATTAGCTTCGTGAGCAAGAGCCGTTTCGGAGTATTTAGTTTCAATTATCCAACTGCTCAATTGATTGGCGGGTCTAGGGTCATGCAATATGCTTTCACTTTCTTGAAGGCCAGTCCCGGCACCAGTCCAGATAGGTCACCACATCTAAGGCCAATCGCGAAAAATCTTTATTCGACCCATATGCGGTGTGAATCCTGAAATCAATGTACGATTTTGCAGGAACTGGCAAAAACGGAGGTCTCTTATACCAGTTTGATTTTCGAATTCGCCAAAGTTGCTTCAAAGCAACAGGCCAGAGTGAGGGTTTCTTCAAGACAGCAATAATTACCGATTTAACGGCACTACTTCTTATTTTTGATGTCATCGTCTTTTGTAAGGAAAGGGGCTCACTTTAGCAATTACTATTGAATTGGGTCGTCTGGTCGGAATTTGTCCCTCATTCTGCCTCGCTTTTCGGTAATTGAATTCCTTAGGTTACCTGAGCGAACATTCATTGATAGCTGGTTCATTCCAGCGCGACCGATCTTTCTGAGATTCTGTTCGAACAATAAAGCAGCGGCAAGCATCATTACAAAGCCTACGAACGCCAACCAAAAGCTGATAGACAACGTCAGAACTATGGTTACCAGCCCAATAATAAAACCAAGTACAGACCATTTGATATTTCGAGCTGAATGGGTATAAACCGTTGTTGTCGCTACCTCTTTTGCTAAAGCTGGGTCAGTTTCATGTAACTGCTGTTCTATTTGACTAAGTATTTTTTGTTCATCATCTGATAGTGGCATATATATATCATCTCATAAAGACCGGGATTCAACAACGTATGGAAGCTGAGTTTTCTTATGAGGACTCTGGCCCCCATTGCTGAATTCCCCTTTTCTTGGAGTTCAAACCCTTTTCTGTCAATGTACTTACTAAACCAATTGAGTCTGGACCATATTTAGATCGGATAATGTCAATTGCATCTTCAGTTTCTCTCCATTCACGATCGTTAGATTCGATTTCATCAAAGGATAGCTGCAGTCCATTTTTTGCCTGAGAGAAGTTTGATGCTCCAACACCCAGTAGACGGACACCGGTTGATAAATCGATAGTTTCAAGTAATGCAATCGTTTCTCGAGCGATCACTTTCCCGCTATCGGTTGGGTTTGGGAGAGTTACTGATCTCACTAAGGTTGAGAAATCAGAAAGCCGAACCTTCAGAGTTAAGGTCCTAGCCAGGTTTTCGGAGCCTCTCAATCTCTTACCAACCGAGTCAGAAAGTCTAAAAATCTCTGAATGAACTCGTGGTAAGTCAAATAAGTCGCTAGCAAAAGTTTCTTCATTTGATATTGATTTAGCTTCATGCGTAGGTTCAACGTTTCGTTCATCGATGCCAAAAGACAGTCGGTGGAGATGTGCCCCTTGCACCTTTCCTAATGCATCCTTCAGGGCAATGAGCGGAAATGTCCGTAATTCGGAAACGGCAGTTATGCCTAATTGGGCCAAGCGCTTCACAGTGGCTGGACCGACCCCCCATAATGCTTTTACAGGCAATTTGTCCAAGAAGTCGATAACACCGTCAGGGTGAATGACCATGACACCGATTCCAGGAATTGGCCCAGATTGACTTGGTGAAGGTTTCGCTTCTTCGGTAGCTAATTTCGCCATAAATTTATTCGGAGCGATACCTACCGAGCAACTCAAACCTTGTTCGGAACGGATATCTTCTCTTATTGCTTTGGCTATTTCGACAGGGGTTCCATATAGTCGCTGACTTCCTCCGACATCCAAAAAAGCTTCATCGAGTGAAATAGGTTCAACGAGCGGGGTGTACCTATTAAAAATTTGCATGACCTTGTAACTAGTCGCTGCGTAATATGTATGGTCTCCTGGAAGAAAAATTGCCTCAGGACAAAGCTTCTTAGCTCGAAAGGCTGGCATAGCCGAATGAACCCCAAAAGAACGTGCCTCATACGAGGCAGCAGCCACTACTCCACGATTTCCCGAACCACCTACCACCACAGGTTTCCCAACAAGTTCTGGCCTTCGCACAAGTTCAGCAGAAACAAAGAAAGCATCCATGTCAATATGCATGATGTGTGAAGTTGAAATTTTTTTACTCATATCAGGCGCTGTTAAGGGTGACCAATGTGATGGTGCCCTTACGATAATTTAAGCCTAGGACATACCTTGCTGAGAGTCCATGATTCTTTTTTAGGTGCCATTAGTCACTGTTTAATTAAGAAAAACTTCAAGTTCTAGGTCAGCCATGCTTTATGATTAAAGCATGGCTGACGAAATAAACCCAGAAGAGGGGGATTCCTCAGAACTTAAAGAGTCTTATATTGAGGTTATACCGAAGTCAAAAATCAGTAAGTACGAAGTAACTAATCTACCCGTTACCGCCACTCCAATGTCAGGTCCGTCAAAGCCTTCTCAGGCACTGGCATTCGGTTCAATACTTTTAGGTGGATTCTGTGGTGGACTGATAGGTTTTGCATTCACAGATTTGCAGTGTTCTGGCAGTTGCACTGGCGCATCAGGAATTAGTGCTCTTATCGGGGCAATAGTTGGTGCGGGCGGTGTTGGAGTCGTCTCAATTCTCGCTTTACGCGCCATGAATGAATGGAAAAGTAAATCAGAGCCTGAAACAGATCCCAGTGGCAAAGATGGCCAGCAAGACGTTATAGATGACTAGCCATCACGAACTGCGTGATATAGCCCTAGAGTGCGTTGCTACTGTCAAATCTTCAATCAATATTTACTCAATAACGGACTTTGAAAGAAAATCCTCATCCTCTGATTATGTTACTTCGCTTGATCGACATATTGAGTCAGAAACTGTTCAGTTCATCCGGAAAAGCCGAGCGAACGATGGGATTCTTGGTGAAGAGGGGGCTGCTCAATCTGGAACATCTGGAATCAGATGGATAATTGACCCAATAGATGGAACGAGTAACTTTGTATATGGGATTCCCTATTTCAGTATTTCTATTGCAGTTGAAGCTGAAGGAGATATTGTCGCTGGGGTCGTAGCAGACCTGAGCTCTAACGATACTTTTGATGCTGTCAAAGGCCAGGGCTCGCGGTGTAATAACGAAGTAATTACGGTGAACGATAATGATTCTCTTGAGAGTGCCATAGTAACTACGGGATTTAGTTATAGACCTGAAAGAAGGGAGATTCAAGGGGGTATGTTGCACCACATTCTTCCTAGAATTGGTGATATCCGCCGCTTCGGTTCTGCTGCTCTAGATCTATGCTGGCTTGCTGCGGGTCGGGTGGACGCTTTCTATGAAGAAGGCCTGAACCTATGGGATTACGCTGCAGGTAGTCTCATAGTCTCCGAAGCTGGTGGCACGGTGAGAACAGTGAATCTAACTAATGATATAAACCTCCTAACTGCCACAAACGGTCGACTAGATAAGGAATTTCAGATATTGGTAAATAACTCGCTGCAACATTAACTTAGGAATCCTTACCTCTACCTACCAACCATCTTCATAATCACCTATGCTGTGCGTATGACTACAACGATTTTAGTTGTTGAGGACGATGAACGCATTCGCACAGCGGTCCGGTTAGCTCTCCAAAAAGAGGGTTGGAGTGTTTTAGATGCTGCGACAGGCGAAGAAGCACTTCAAATTTTCCAATCGGAAAAATGCGATATTCTTCTAATCGATATCATGCTTCCTGGCATAGACGGATTTGAAGTTTGTCGCTCTATCAGAAAAATTAGTGAAGTGCCTGTTGTAATGGTGACTGCAAGAGATGACACTCATGACGTTGTCGCCGGATTAGAAGCCGGAGCAGACGATTACTTAACGAAACCTTTCGCCCCTAAAGAACTCAGCGCCAGAATACGGGCACTTCTGAGGAGAGTTCGTCTCCCATCCCCAGAATTGAGTAGGCTTGAATTCGGTGATTTAAAGATTCTTCCCGATCAGGGTCAAGTGATAGTGAATGACCAAACTATTCACTTAACAAGAACAGAGTTTCAATTACTCGCTGAGCTCGCTTCAGTTCCAGATCGTGTCTTCAGCAGAGATGAACTCCTAGAGCGAGTTTGGGGTAAGGACTACTTTGGCGATGGAAGATTAGTTGACGTTCACATTCGCAGACTACGAAAGA
>CAJWRY010000097.1 GCA_913046155.1 uncultured Candidatus Nemicrothrix sp.
CAACCATGGCCGATGGATCAATTTTGGTTGAATTCGGAAACACTCGAGTTCTATGTACAGCCTCAGTAGATGATGATGTTCCACGTTGGATGCGAGGTACGGGGACTGGATGGGTTACTGCCGAGTATTCAATGCTTCCCGGTTCGTCACCCGAACGTATAAGACGAGAAACTAAAGGGCCTAAAGGTCGAACTCAAGAAATACAGCGACTAATAGGGCGGTCTTTGCGGGCAGTCTGCGATATGGAAAAGCTAGGTGAGCGTCAAGTCACAGTTGACTGTGACGTACTTCAAGCGGATGGGGGTACTCGTGTCGCTTCTATATGCGGAGGGCTCCTTGCGCTACATGATGCCTTATCAAGACTTCAAATACGAAAACAAATCAGTGAGCACCCGATCCTTGAGGCATGTGCTGCAGTATCAGTGGGGATTATCAATGGGGAGGCAAGATTGGACTTGCCATATGAAGAAGATTCCAAAGCAGATACTGATATGAATGTGGTGATGACAGAATCGGGCGAGTTCATAGAAATCCAAGGAACAGCAGAGAAGTTTTCATTTTCAAAAGATGAATTATCTACACTGCTTACATTAGCTGAGAAGGGGATTAATGAGATTATCGCTCTCCAAAAGGAACTTCTTAGGACTCCTCCACAAAAGAGATGAAGTTAATCTCCGCAACTGCAAATCCTCACAAATATAAAGAAATGCAGCAAATATTGCCTGGCAAAATAGAATTATTGCCCCGCCCCCCCGAAATCCCAGAGATTGTTGAAGATGCACCTGATCTGCTAGGGAATGCAACTTTGAAGGCCCTAGGGGTAATGAAAGTAACTGGTATGCCGGTGATAGCGGATGATACCGGTTTGGAAGTTGAAGTATTGAATGGTGAACCCGGAGTTCTCTCTGCCCGATACGCAGGTCCTGATGCACAATCAGAGGACAACATTAAAAAGTTACTATCGGAATTAGCCGATATCCCAATGGTCAGAAGAGGAGCTCGGTTCCGGACCGTAATTGTTGTTCTGTGGCCTGACGAAACCTTTATAACTGCTGAAGGTGTAGTTTTTGGGAAAATAGCTCTCGCTCCAATAGGAAATCTGGGTTTTGGGTATGACTCAATTTTCCTTCCTTCTGAGATCCCTGGAAAGACATTTGCTGAGATCAGCGATTCAGAAAAGAACCGAATAAGTCATAGAGGTCGAGCGCTAAATGACATCGCTAAAGTACTTCTACGTACCTCTTAACGCGAAACAAAGCTGGTTTTGCTACTTTCTCTCTGGTTTGGGTAAACGCGAACTTGCAAGAAGCATGAAAAATCCACCTAATAAAGCTGAGATTAGTGAGCACAGCCAAGCGTAACTATAGTCAAAAGAGTCGGCGATCAATCCGAATCCCAAAGGTGCGAACATCGCTCCTATGCGAATGCTCGTCTGCACTATGGCCGTTGCCTCTCCCGGTTCATCCCGATGGTGCTCAATGATTCCCAAAAGTGCTAAACCAGGCCACGACCAGCCAATTCCGAAAATAAAAATCGACCCGATTGCAATAGAAGCCTTAGACTCAATAGCGAAAAGCACAAACGCTAATGATCCGATCAGAAGTGATCCGGAAACTGCTTTAAATCTATCAAACCGAAAGCGATCTGCTAAGTAGCCCCAAGTTAAGCGAGAGATGATCATTAATAGTCCTCCTAGCCCGAGAATTAACCCAGCAGATCCATCGCTATATCCTGCATTTTTTGCTGAAGTGGTAAGAAACCCTGAAACAGTAACAACTGCGGCTGCGGAGAATGCCCCCGCAAGTGCGAGAAGCTGTAAGTGTGAGAGACTCCACATTTCGCGACGGGACGAGAAATTCTTTTCGCTTATCAAAGGTGCGTCAGGAATTATGAACCAAGCAGGAAAGGCTAGTAGCGCTACCACCAAAAATGTCCCCTTCCATCCGAAAAATACTCCAAGAGTTGGTACGGCAAAACCTGCAAGGGCTGTCGCAAAAGGAACAGCAGATTGTTTTGCAGCCATTGCGATTCCCTGCTTCTCTAAAACTACAGCTGAGGATATTAAAGTATTCGTTGCTGGATGGATAATGCCTTCGGCCACGCGATTTAACCCGATGAATATCATTAATAGAAAAAATGTATTGCCTAGGAAACCCGTGAGGAATGCAGCCAGCGAAGCTATAGCAACCCCATATTGCAAAACACTCTTTGGCCCTGTTCGGTCAGCAGCCCCACCAGATACTGACATAACGATGCTTGAAACCAGATATCCGAAAGTAAGGATCGCACCAAGTTCTGTGTCGCCAAATGAAAGTTCTTCTTTTATCTCCGGGGCAAACGCACCAAGGAGAAAGCCTGGAAGTGCTACAAGAGCAATAGCGTAGGCAGAGGCTCCAGTGGGGCGCCAAAAGGTCCGGTTGTTATCTTTGTGGGGGTGCTCTTTGGTCACTCTATGACGCTACTTCGTATTTCCAATGAAAGCTCTGAAGCTAATATTGTCACTCTGACTATATATAATGGTAAACTTATAGTCTAAGGAATCAACATGCAAGACAAATTAGAATCTTATGCTCTGTATACAGATCATTATGAGTTGACCATGCTTGATGCTTTGGTGCGGTCAAACCAAGCAGATAAGAGGACTACCTTTGAAGTCTTTGCGCGCGAACTTCCTTTGGGAAGACCATTTGGGGTCTTTGCTGGCATCAATCGGTTTTTGCCACTTTTGAAGGACTTTTATTTTAGCGATGACATGTTGCGATTCTTAGAGGAAGAAAAAATAATTTCAAAACAAACTCAAGAATTTCTATACTCTTTCAACTTCACAGGAGACATTATGTCTTATCGGGAAGGAGAAACATACTTCCCATACAGTCCAGTAATTACCATTCAGGCAAGCTTGGGAGAAGCTTTGCTTATAGAAACCTTGCTCCTATCAATTGTGAATTTCGACTCAGCGATTACAACAGCTGCTGCAAGGATCGTGGACGCTGCAAACGGTCGCTTCGTTATGGAGGCTGGATCCCGACGAATTGAACCTGAAGCTGCTGTCAATGCTGCCAGGGCAGCCTATATCGGTGGAGTCGATGTAACGTCTAATCTTGAAGCAGGGAGACGCTGGGGTATCCCAACTGCAGGAACAGCTTCGCACGCCTACACTCTCTCATTCGAATCTGAAATAGATGCTTTTAAGAATCAATCCAAATATTTGGGAGAAGATTCTATTTTCCTTGTTGACACATACGATATTGAAACTGGCATTACTAATGCTGTGAAAGCTTCAAATACTAATTTGAAAGGGATACGAATCGATTCAGGAGACCTTGCCATCGGAGCAAAATCTGCTAGAGCACTTCTGGACGATCTGGGGGCACCAGAAGCACAGATTATGGTCTCTGGGGATTTAGACGAATACAAAATACGAGGACTAGCGGATGCACCAATTGATGCTTTTGAATCAGGGCACAAGTTAGTTACCGGTTCAGGTGCGGCATCGGCCGGTTTTGTCTACAAGCTAGTTGCTATCCAAGAAAATTCTTCAATCCTAAAGATGCGACCAGTGAAAAAGCGATCTGAAGGAAAAACTTCAGAAGGAGGACAGAAGTTTGCAAAGCGAACTATTGATTCCAATGGAATGGCCGTAGAGGAATCAATATTTCTTGAAGACTCAGCTCAAGTGCATTCCCAGTCTGCCGCTTGTAGGTCTCTCCAGAGCGAAGTTATGTCATCAGGGAAAATTGTTGATCTACCCACGCTAAAAGACTCTCGACACCATTTAATGAACAGCATCTCAGAAATACCTAAAGAAATCCGCCTGAGGGTGGACGGGGAGCCCGCCATTCCAACAGTCCTGCATACCAAGAAAGGTGAATGTGAATAAATCTAAGAAAGCACTCGTCATAGTAGACGTTCAACCAACATTTTGTGAGGGAGGGTCCTTACCTGTAAACGGGGGAAATAAGGTTGCGAAGGAGATAGCAGCTTATGTCGCAGAGGATGAAAGCTATGACTGCATTATCACGACACAAGATTGGCATATAGACCCTGGAGTGCACTTTTCTGACCAACCCAACTATCAAGATACTTGGCCTGCGCATGGCGTGGCCGGAACCGATGAAGCTGATCTCCACCCTGAACTCTCTGAAATAAGTGACAAAATAAACTACTCAGTGAAGAAAGGAATGTTTGAAGCAGCCTACTCAGGATTTGAAGGACATAACGGTGAACAGAGCCTTCAACAAATCCTCGAAAGAGAATCTGTTGCAGCTGTAGACATTGTAGGGCTGGCATTTGATCACTGTGTAAAAGCGACGGCTATTGATAGCGCACAAAATGGTTTCAACACTCGGGTATTATCTAAATTAACAGCAGCTGTTTCTCCAGCTAATGAAAGTATCGTTTCCGATGAAATGAGATCTCATGGCATTCAAGTCGTCAAATAATGGCAAAGGATAAAACTCTGTTCCCCAAAGTCCTATCTGATGAAGACACGAAATTTGTTGAGAATTATCAGCCTACAGATTATCCACCTAATGCTGTAACAGCTGATGTAATCCTTTTGACTATTCGTTCAGGAAGGCTCGCTGTCTTATTAGTAGAGCGAGCAAACCCTCCGCAAAGCGGTTCGTGGGCCCTGCCCGGAGGACACCTTCGCCCTGAAGAGTCCATACATGAAACAGCATTGAGAGAACTAGCAGAAAAGACAGGATTCGCAGCAGAACCTGCCCACCTTGAGCAACTCCAGACTTATTCGACACCAGGGAGAGATGCCAGAGATTCTAAAATGAGGGTGACTTCAGTCGCATATCTAGCTTTCATGCCCGACCCCGGAACACCAAGAGCAGGTTCAGATGCTCGTTTGGCAAGATTCTGGGCAGTGGATGATTTGCCTGAATTCAACTCCGAACTGACCTGCGAAGATGGACCAACGCTTGCATTTGACCATGCTGCGATGCTTCGGGATGGGCTAGAAAGAGCAGCGTCAAAGCTAGAGTACACGACCTTAGCTACAGCGTTCGTGGATGAGCAATTTACCATTTCAGACTTGCGCAGAGTTTATGAAGCTGTCTGGAGAAATAGCATTGATGCGCCTAACTTTTCTCGTAAAGTCAAATCAGCCTCAGGGTTTATAGAATCAACCGGAGGAAAACGAGCAACAGGTAGAGCGCCTGCTGGCCTTTTCGTAAAAGGAGAAGCGGATATAATTTCGCCACCATTTTTTAGACCCATAGAATAGAGACAATAACTCCTAATAGTGTGTGAATTCTCGTCAGATCTTAGATAACCTTACGAGACCAAGCGCCGGTGGCGGAATTGGCAGACGCGCAGGGTTTAGGTCCCTGTGTCCA
>CAJWRY010000098.1 GCA_913046155.1 uncultured Candidatus Nemicrothrix sp.
GACTCGGGTCAAAAAAATGGGACTCTAATAAATACTTGGAACGCGTAGAAGAACTTTCAGAAATGGGAGTTACGCACATCCCCGTCATGCTTAGCTCAATCGGCAGGGGGTATAAAGCAACCAGATCTGAATTCCTTGAATCCGTTAACGAGTATGCGCAACTCACCGGAATTCAATGAAGTGAACCTATAGCAAACCAATTTCTCTAGCGACGTTCTGAAGTTGAATGGTCTCACCAGAAATATACTCACTGACATCAGAAGCAATATGAGCAACCACCCCTCCAATAACTTCAGGCTCCACCCCTAAAGAGGCAACGTTCTCGACTGGACCACGAACAATTTTCACTCGCTCGGTAGCGACTAGACCCGGTTGAAGATTCAGCGAGGTAATACCATCGTCCCCATATTCGTACCCAAGCTGGACCGCCAAGCGATGAAAGCCACCTTTAGATACAGTATACGCTGACCCCCAACCACCCTTACCAGGCATAGCGAACGGAGCTTCGTACGCCGCAGCTGACGTCATAAATAACAAAGTTCCGCTCCCTTGCTTCACCATCGAAGCAAGGATCGGTCTGAGGAAAAAGATCTGAGCAGTAATATTACCGAAAATTCGATCTGCAACATCCTCAAGATCGTTGTCCAAAAATCTCCCATAATTTCCCGGACCGCTATATACGGCGTTACTCAGGAGCACATCCACATAACCTAACTTGTCAATAATTGCTTCTGCAGTGGGAATCAAACTATCTCGTTCCATAAGGTCCATATAGAAAGGAAAAGCCTGCACTTTAAACGAGCGGATAATTTCCGCTGTTTCCTCTAAAGAACCGGGAAGCATTACTGCGCTTAGTCCAGAAGGCTCAGGAGATTGGTCCTCCTTTGACATGGTTCGAGCAGTAATAGCCACATCAAAACCCTTTTGAGCCAAAGCAATAGCTGAGGCTTTACCAATCCCTCGGCTAGCACCAGTGACTACTGCAGTTCGTCTTTCCATATAAGCTTGAATCTATTTTAGGCCGGCGTTGCTATCAATTAGATCCCATAAATCTTCAACATGTCGCTGCTCAGTCCACGTTGACCCAATTGAAACACGAATATAAGCCACATCATCGGTAACAGATGGAGTGACATACGCTGAACCACTGGCATTGATTGCATCTGCTAATTCCCTTGTTGCATCATTGCCGTCAGTATGACGAAAGCACACTAATGCTAACGTCCGAGGCGCTGTAAGCTCTAACCTCGAGTCATTAATAATCCTAGATTCAAGTGCTTCCGCCCAAGCGACATGGGACCTAATGAACGTTCGCAAATTTTCTGCTCCATACGACCGAAGGACAAACCAAAGCTTCAAAGCTCTAAAGCGCCTGCCCAAAGGCACATGCCAATCCCTGTAATCAATAGCAGCCGGATTATCCTCCGTTTCATTGCGGAGATACGGCGGCAAAATACTTAAAGTTTCTATTAATTTTGAACGGTCAGCAACCCAAAAAACCGAACAATCAAAATTTGTTAAGAGCCACTTGTGTGGATTAAAGGTATAGCTATCAACAAGCTCAACGCCATCTTGGAGCTCTCTGAACTCAGGACAGATCATTGCACTACCAGCGTAAGCCGCATCAGCGTGGTGCCACATTCCATTCTCCGCAGCAATAGCAGCTATTGCACGGATTGGGTCCATCGCTGTCGTATTTGTTGTACCAACTGCCGAGCAGACCCATGCTGGGATGAGACCAGAATCAATATCATCCCGAACTATTCGTACGAAAGCATCAGTATCAATCCCAAACGTTTGAGTTACAGGAACCGAACGAATGTGCTTAAATCCAGCTATACGAGCCCCTTTTTCAATAGACGAATGGGCCTGAGAAGAGCCATAGGCAACGAGTGAATTTGCATCCGCTCCAGACAGTTCAAATTGATGCCTCGCAACAGCAAGAGAGAGGTGTGTCGAATCTGATGCGCTCATTTGGATAACGCCACCTCCAGGACCCTCATCCAAACGCCAGGAAGATGGAAGCCCAAGAAGATCAACAAGCCAATCTAAAACCGTATTCTCTATCTCAGTCGCAGCTGGAGCCGTGGACCACATCATTCCCTGCGTTGCTAAACCAGCAGCTACGAACTCACCCAACGCAGATACAGGAGATGCCCCCGAAGGAAAGAAAGCATACCAACCGGGATGCTGCCAGTGAGCCACGCCAGGCATGACGACCCTATCAAGATCATCAATAATCTCATCCATTGACTCGGCCCTCTCTGGAGCCGAAACTGGAAGCATATTCCTGATATCGCCAGGCTCTATAGAGGGAAGCACCTGATACTGATCAACGTTGTCAAAGTATTCCGCAAGCCAATCAACAAGACGGTACCCGTATTCTTGAAACTCAGCTTTAGATAAATGGATATTGGAAAGGTCTTCAGTCATAGTTGGTAAGTGTAACGAAGGACGCATCAAGTAGGGCAGAGAAAGCATTAGGAACTATCCGGATTTCCTGACCTCTTTTCCCAGCGCTTACATATATTGACTCCATTGATAATGCTATTTTCTCCACAAATGTTCGGTGACGGCGGCTTTGGCCAAAAGGCGAAATACCACCCAAGACGTATCCAGTTCTTCGCTCAACCACTTTACCATCGGCCATAGAGGCTTTTTTAACTCCAGCTGCTTTCGCTACGGCTTTTAAATTCAGAGAAGATGAAACCGGTATCAAACATACAACGAACTCGCCTGTGTTTAATTCAGACATCAAAGTTTTAAACACAGCCTCCTCGTTAACCCCCAATTTACTTACAGCTTCGCCTCCATAACTCCCAACAGACGGGTCGTGATCATAATGCAAAAGCTCATACTCAAACCCCGCATCCTCTAATTCTGAAATCGCAGGGGTCATGACATAATCTTAAAGCAAAATCTATTAGACAGGAATTCGGCTGTCTTATTGAACAAATAGTCAAAAGCAGGCTATATTCCATAGCAAATAGGGGAGGTTATATGTCAATAGTTGGAGCTAAAGTAATCCGTAAAGAAGACCCCAATCTTCTTACAGGCAGAGGTCAATTCGTCGACGATATTCAACTCACAGGGACAACCCATATGGCATTTGTCCGAAGCACAGAAGCACACGCATTAATCAAAAGCATCGACGTCTCAGCAGCCTTGGAATGCGAGGGAGTCATCGGAGCGTGGACAGCAGCTGACCTTGAGCTTCCACCTTTGCCAGGTGTTCCGGGACTCGAGAGGCCAGCACTGGCCATTGACAAAGTGCGCTTTGTTGGAGAAGCAGTCGCAGTAGTCGTGGCTGAAACTAAATATGCAGCAGCAGATGGAACAGAACTAGTAATAGTTGATTACGAACCGCTTGGAGCAGTAACAAGCATAGAAGAGGCAACTGCGGAGAATGCGCCACTTCTGTATGAGGAGCTAGGTTCAAATACAGTCGCAGAAGTTCCCACAGAAGATGATCACCAAGCTATCTTTGATGCCGCACCGCACACAGAAACAATCAAACTCGTCAATAATCGTTGCACTGCAGCTCCTATCGAAACAAACGCATGTCTAGCAGACCACGGTCCCGCAGGTCTTACAGTTTGGGCTAGTTTTCAAGCCCCGCACCATTTACGAAACCGAATCAGTGCATGGCTTGACATCCCGCAAGATCAATGTCGCGTCATCACTCCCGATGTCGGCGGAGGATTCGGCCAGAAAATTAATTTCACTCCAGAGTTTTTCATTGCACCAGTTATTTCAAAAATCCTCAATAGGCCGGTGAAATACTCGCAAACAAGAAGCGAAGCCATGACTTCCATGTATCACGGAAGAGCCCAAGAACAAGAAGTAAGTGTGGCATTTGATAATGACGGAAAGATTCAAGCACTAAAAGTTTTTGCTTCACAAGACATGGGAGGATATGCAGATGGAACTGGAATGGGGATGCCGGTGCTGACAACTGCAATGTCCGCCGGTTGCTATGTGATCCCCAATGTTTCAATCGCATGGAGAAATGTTTTGACAAACACGACACCTATCGCTGCCTACAGGGGAGCCGGACGTCCCGAAGCGACATACCTCATAGAGCGCGCAATGGACCATATCGCATACAAACTTGATATGGATCCCACAGAGGTGCGCCGACGAAACTACATCCCTAAGGACAGTTTCCCCTATCCAACCCACTCAGAACTAGCAGTATATGACAGTGGAAATTTTGAAGGAGCCTTGGATGAACTACTCAATATTATGGACTATGAAAGTTTAAGAGAAGAACAGGCTACTAACCGAGAGAATCCCGAGAAACCGCTTTTGGGAATAGGATTCTCAAGCTGGCTAGAAATTGCAGGATTTGGTCCACCGGGTTCTCTTGAAGGATTCGGTCACCTTGGGTCTTGGGAATCAGTTCAAATACGGATCCAGCCCGATGGATCTGCGATTATCTACACCGGAGCTTCCCCACACGGGCAGGGTACAGTCACGACTTTCGCACAGATTGCCTCAGAATACCTTGGCATTGACTATGAAAAAATTTCTGTACGCCATGGAGACACCGCAACTATCCCTCAAGGAATTGGAACAATGGGATCTCGCCAAGTTGCCGTAGGAGGTGAAGGTGTAAAAAACGCCTCGCTCAAGATTGTTGAGAACGCCAAATCAATAGCGGCGCATAAACTTGAGGCAAACCCAGAGGATATAGAAGTCGCTGATGGGAGTCTTTTCGTCAAAGGAACCCCAAGCAAAAACCTCACTTGGGCAGAAGTCGCCACCTTCAGTTTCCAACGCCTAGAACTCCCAGAGGATATGGACCCCGGGTCACTCGATACTACAATCCTCCAAGAAGTCCCGAACTTTAGTTTTCCATCAGGAGCCTACGCATGCGTAATTGAAATCGACAGGCAAACAGGAGATGCAAGGATTCGCGACATGTACCTCGTGGATGATTGCGGAACAGTTATAAATCCACTGTTAGCAGAAGGGCAGGTACATGGAGGAGTCGCACAAGGCATCGCACAAGCGCTATACGAAGAGTTCAGCTATGACGAGAATGGGCAACCCACAACCGCAACGTTCATTGATTATCTCATGCCAGGGGCGCCCGACTTACCTTCATATATATCTGGCAGAATAAACACCCCGAACCCAAATAATTCTTTGGGTGCGAAAGGAATAGGGGAATCTGGTTCAGTAGGAACGCCACCAGCAGTGATGAACGCAGTAGTTGACGCCGTACGGCACTTAGGTGTTACCCATATTGATATGCCAGCAACGCCTCAGAAGCTATGGGAAATACTCCAAGGAGGAT
>CAJWRY010000099.1 GCA_913046155.1 uncultured Candidatus Nemicrothrix sp.
CCCAACCATTAAAGTCAGCTTTTGCGGGCTCTTCTCCATGGCCTCCATCTATAAAGAGAAACGAGAGAGGCGTAGTCCAGTTTCTCGCAATCACGCCCGATTGCCCTACAAGAGCAATGACTACATCCTCTAAGCCTGCAGTAAAAATGGCATCTCGGAAGTACGGGAGCGTATCCATGACTCCTTTTCGTTTATCAATAAGTTGAGGGTCATGATGCTCCCAACCCTCTTGATTTTCTTCAGAACCCCGATGATGGTCTAGGGCGTATAAAACTCGTCCGATGCTCTGCGCAGCATAACCAAGATAGACGGAAGATTTTCCACAGTAGCTTCCAACTTCTAAAAGAGGACCTTTGACCTCAACTGAAACAGCAGCATTATAAAGCGCGAGCGCTTCATTTTGCGGTAGGAAACCTTTCACTGCTTCAGCGACTTTAAGTTGATCGGAATCCATCATTAGATGTTACAGCGAGTTTATCTTTGAAGACGGTGCCGTGGATGATTCCTTGAAGAGATACTTCTCAAGAATAAAATATTTAGCGCCCCATAACAGTGTGTAACCTATTGCATTTGCCAGATTTATCGCTATCCACGTTTCCCAAATCGAATCAGCGAAATAAACAAAGATTGTCGAAATTCCTAACCCTAAAAAAGCTAGCATCCAATAAGGTAAAATTTCATTACGAATATTTGTGACCGATCTTTTTCGCCAAACCCAAAATCTGTTCAGTAAATAATTCGGTGTAGTTGAAATCGTTACAGCTAGAACATTGCTTAATAAAGGATTAAGTTTTCCTATCTCATAAAAGAGAAAAAGAAGAATTTGGCCAATTGGTGCAGTAAACAACGATACATAGACATATCTAAGTTTTTTTCGTAGCTCGTATTTAGTCATCAATCAATTACTCGAAAGAAAATCGATACACATTAGTTTCCCGTTGAATGAATCCAATATCTTTATATAACTGATTTGCCTCTTTCCGTGCAGGCCGTGAGGTTAAGTCAACAGTTTTTGCTCCAGCCTGTTTAGCAAGTTCGAGTGCAGCTAAATTTAACTTCTTTCCGATACCTCTACCACGAGCTGAACTGTCGACTACTACATCTTCAATCCATGCACGTATTCCTGTTGGGATTTGGAAGATTATGAGCGTCATTGTTCCTAATATCCCACCATTTTCATCCTCAGCTATGAGAATCTGAGCTGAGTCTGACTCAATTATCCTTTGCAACGCTTCTTCAGTAGGTGGATTACTCGAAGAAGATAATTGCGGGATCAATACCTTATAGGCATCCGTAAGAGATTTTGTTACTTCAGTTACTGGTCTAATAGTTACCATAAAAATATCGTACCCTCCTTTCAAACGAATGGTCATTTGAAGTGCAATATGAGAAAAGAATGATTAAAATTTCGCTTGATGAGTGAATTTGGAATGATTACCGAGGAGTCTTCCCCAAAAGCTCCCATTATGGTTATAGCCTTCGCTGGGTGGAATGATGCCGGAGGTGCTTCTACCTGGGCAATTAGAAGTCTTCTCGAAAAGACTATTGCAACAGAAATTCTAACTTTTGATTCCGAAGATTATTATGATTTTTCCAGAGAACGACCCACCGTTCACCTAGACGGCGAATCGAGGTTTCTTAGCTGGCCGAAAAATACAATTTCTCTATCAGATGATGGTTCTCTGCTACTTATGGAAGGCGTTGAGCCACAGCTAAATTGGAAAACTTTCACACAGAGTATTTTAGCTGAGGCTCAAAATCACAATGTCTCAATGATCATCACATTAGGTTCCTTACTTGCCGAAGTTCCACATTCACGCCCAGTATTAATTCACGGCGTGAGCGAAAATACTGAGATTAATAAATCCTACGGCCTGCAAACATCTTCCTATGAGGGACCAACGGGAATTATCGGTGTTATCAATCAATTATCTACAGACGCTGGTATCCCAAATATGTCTTTTTGGGCAACTGTTCCAAACTATGTTGCTGGGGCTGAATCTCCTAAAGCAGCATTAGCTTTAATTGAAAAACTTAAAACAACTCTCAACCTTTCTTTAAATACAACGGACTTAGAAATTGCGTCTTCGGCCTATGAAAGGCAGATAAATCAAATAATTGAAGGCGATCCTGACACATCTAAATACGTTGATGAGCTTGAGGACAACTATGATGCTGGCGATTATGAGGTTGCTAGCCCTGAAGACTTTGTAAAAGACGTAGAGAATTTCCTACGTGACCAAGATTAAAAAGCACATCATATTGCATCGTCTTGTTTCCACACAGGCCGACGCGGCTTATCAAATTCAACTTCAATAGCCTCTCCACGTATTGCTGCAAATGCATGATCTACCCAATTTCCCGACCCTGCGAGAGGGTTTGGGAGTTTATCCTGAGGGAAAAACCCTGCGTCAGTGCATTCAAGCGGATGGTGTTTTAACTCGCCTCCAATAACTTTGCAATGGAAGACAATCGAATAGAGAGGCATTCGAGTAAATCTTGCACGAACCCCATCAAGAATCGAAATTATTCTTTGAGCTTCCACATGCATTCCTGTTTCTTCAAAAACTTCTTTCTCTGCTATCTCTGCTGCTGAATATCCAATATCGGCAAACCCTGTTGGGAAAAGCCACACCCCTGAATCGGAGCGTTGGATTAGAAGAATTTCTCCGTCTTCATTACCGACGACGGCACCAATGGCAACCTTTGGAGTTACATATCCTGGAACGCCTTCCCCTACCGACTTCATCCATTCTGTAACTTTTTCTTCACTGTTTGAAGAATTAGAAATCTTCGCATGGATGTCAGATGCTACATGGAGGACTTCCTCATACCTTTCGCGTTCGTAGAGACTTTCAGTGAATGCCAGTCCAGTTCTTGCAATCCCTGCTAAAGCTTCACTCCAGCGGACTAAGTCATGCTCATCAGTCATGTTCCGATTCCTGTCATTACTGTAGATGATTCTATTGCATGCTTTAGTGCTTGTTTAACCTCGTCAGCATGCAGTTGATCATTGATTTTTTTTCCATCATTATCTAAGACATAGAAGGAGTCAACAACGTCTGACCCTAGTGTCTGAACTTTTGCACTTAATATGTTGAGGTCAAGAGAGCTGAGTGCTCTTGTTATTTGGTAAAGCAATCCCATACCATTTGGAGCAGAAACCTCAATCACTGTGGCTGTAGATGATGTTTCATTATCTATCTTTACATCAGTATCAACAACTCTGTCTGGAAACTGTTGTGATATTTGTAGTGAATAGGTCTGCATACGTTCAGCTAGTCTGGCTGCTATTGCGACTCGACCCCTCACCGAATCCTGAACGAATACACAGACTGAATTCCAATCAATATCTTTTGTCGTATTCGGCGCAACTCTGAACATTGCTAGGACCATTCCGTATTCGGTATGGGCTATAGCCTCTACGACGTCAAGGCCGCAAAGGGAGAGAGCTCCGGCGACTCTTCCGAATACAGCAGGTCTATCAATCTCCATTATTGTTAACCGGTCAGCATCACCCTCAACTTTAATCATTCCTCGCCGCATCATCTGTAGTTGATCTGAAGTAGGGAAAGTTCGTTCAATAATGCTGCCTGCTCCTCCTTTGAGATATGAGATTGTTCGGTTCGAAAGATCTTCTACTAGACCAGCTTTCCAACTGCTCCAAGCTGCTGGCCCGGTTGCGATAGAGTCAGCTTCTGTTAAGGCATGTAGTAGTCTCACAGATTCAATTGTTTTTAGAGAATTACCGACGGTTTGAATAGTATCAAAATCATCAAGATCTCTTCGGGTTGCGATGTCAGGAAGGAGTAGGTGATGCTGACACATTTCAATAAGTATTTCTATATCTGCTTTAGGGAAACCCATACGACCTGCGATTGAGTTGATTAACTGCACTCCTACTTCTGTGTGATCTCCGGGATACGGTTTACCAATATCATGTAGCAACGCACCAATGACGAGAAGATCTGGGCGATCAACTCGGTCTGCAAGTTTGGACGCCTCTGCAGCTGTCTCAAGCAGATGACGATCCACTGTAAACCTGTGGTACGCATTTCGTTGTGGTCTGCTTCTTGCCGGTTTCCACTCTGGCAAAAGAGGAACGAATAAATCAAGTTGATCTAACGTTTCAAAAACTGGTATTGCATCATGGCCAACCAACAGAAGGTCAATAAATAACTCTCGAAGTTCATCTGTCCATGGGTCTGAGATAACCAAATTGACTTGTCGGAGGCGCCGAATTATTTCGGGGGAAAAGCGTTCTTGATTTCGCGCTGTTTGTAAAGCAATACGCAAGACCTGTTCAGGAGTTATATCTATATCTGTTGACAAAGCCGAAGAAACAGGTTTTCTTTTGCCTTTTATCGTGTCGCCTACTTTTTTCCCAAAGTTCCAAACTCCTGATAGCCCCGCATTTTCAATTCCGTAGCAGAGTTCATCTATGTTCCAGGAGATTCGCCGGGCGGCTGATGCGACATCAGCCATTAAAAGATCTGCATCTTCGTACCCAAGCGCTTCTGCAACTGCATCTTGTTGCTCGAGCAGAAGTTTGTCGCTTGACCGTTTAGCCTGTTTGTGTAATTCCACACGAGCTCTCAAGATAACTTCGTAACACTCTAAAAGTTGATGATGTTCAACTTCAAATGGTCCTTGCCCGTTGAGATTTGCCCATCCCATTGCATGAACATCTCTCAGTCCACCCCGTCCTTCTTTTAATTCAGGCTCCAACATAAAGGCAACCTCGCCTTTGGCGCGATGACGTGAATGAACTGATTCCGCTAATTTCGGTAACCAAAATTTTGCTTTACTTTTCCATTGATCTATTGCTTTGCCTGAAAGTTCATTTGCTAGTGCTTGAGATCCAGCAATAATTCTGCTTGACAACAATGCGGTGGCTGTATCGAGATCTTCACTTGCTAGAGTCAAGGTTTCATTAATTGTTCGAACTGAATGTCCGAGCTTTTCCCCTTGGTCCCAAATCGGGTACCAAAGTGCTTCGGCAACTGCTTCAATATCCGTAGCATCATTATGCAATAGCAAGACATCCAGATCAGATAGAGGTGAGAGATCTCGGCGCCCGTATCCACCAACCGCGATCAGAGCTAAATCTGCTCGGTTCTCTGCTACTGATGAAAATAATCCGTGTAGCCATTGATCTGTGGCATCACTGAGATGCAAGGTGAATTCGGAACCTCGAAGTTCACGATCCGCTAGAAGTCTTTTCCTTTCGTCAATGATTGACATGTCTCCACCGTATTCCACTTATTGTATTTTGG
>CAJWRY010000100.1 GCA_913046155.1 uncultured Candidatus Nemicrothrix sp.
GTTCTATTCGTTCCGCGAATGAAACAATGCATCTCGGTGAGCACTTCATTCTCAGCCCGTGACAGAAACTTGCATGAAACCTGACGATTAGAAATTCTAGGTATAGTTTGGCTTAATGCAGGCAGCACTAATTACTGGAAAAGAATTGATAGAGTTCGTGGATTTTGATGACCCAAGTCCCGAGCCTGAGCAAATCGTTGTCGACATAACCTATTGCGGTATTTGCGGAACCGATATTCATTCGTTCCAAAGCGATGGAGCCGCATGGCCTTCGACATGCGGCCATGAGTGGACCGGTTTTGTATCAAAGACTGGTAGTTCTGTAGATCGTTTATCTGAAGGAGACAGGGTTGTTATTGCTGTTCCCCCATCATGTGGAAATTGCTCAGCATGTCATTCTGGGCAAATGGAAAAGTGTCAAACGGTTTTAATGGCAACAGTTGGAAGAGGCCCTTTCGCTACTCCTCATGGCGGGTTTGCGAAACAATTAGCAGTACATAACGGTAGAGCAGTTAAAGCCAATGCCGACCTCAGTGACATACAAGCCGCTCAAATTGAACCTGCTGCTATTTGCTTCCATGCTGTTAGAGCAAATTCTCCCCGACTTGGAGAGGTCGCTATTATTCAAGGAGCTGGGCCTATAGGTTTAAGTACTCTACAATGGGCGCGCGTTGCTGGTGCGGGGACAATAATTGTTGTAGAGCCAAATGAAGCTCGACGGAAACTTTCACTAGCACTAGGGGCTCATCATGCTGTTGACCCATCAGAATCTAGTGCCTTTATATCAGACCACACGATGGGTCTGGGGGCCGACATCGTGTACGAATGTGCCGGTATTCCAGCGACTATTCAATCAGCTGTTGATTTAGCTAGGCGAGGAGGGCGAGTTGCGATTATCGGTTTAGCTATGGGTGACGCCCCAATTAGTCCACGTCAGTGGTTAACGAAAGAAATTCAGGTCAGCGCAGCTCTTGGGTATACGCATGAGGAATTTGAAATGACGATGGGTTATGTGGCTGATGGAAGAATAGATCTAGACGTTCTTCACTCAGGAACTGTTGATTTGATTGATATTGCTGAGATCTTCACTGAACTTTCATCAGGAGTAACCGAGCATACAAAAGTGCTTGTAAGGCCTTAGGAGTAAAAGGATGCACATTGACTTTTGGGTTGATCCTATATGACCGTGGTGTTGGGTAACGGCTCGTTGGGTCGTTGATGGAGTTCAAACACAACGCGAATTGGACATAACGTGGCAACCGATCAGTCTGTATTTCAAAAATGAACCATCTGAAGATAATCCTCGGTATCCATGGTACGAAAGATCTCATAACCTCTTGCGTGTAATGGAATCAATCCGAGCTAACGAGAGTGATGCGGCTGTTCAGAGATATTATTGGGAATTAGGCCGAAGAATCCATCACGATCGGGATTTTATGAATTTTGAATTGTCTGATGTTCTCAGATCAATCAATGTGAGCGCTGATCATCAAGTTGCTTTTGAGAACCCTGAATTTGATGAGGACATTCGATCGCGAATGGATAAAGGGATCTCCTTAGCAGGAGATGATATCGGAACGCCGATCATTGGTTTTGAAGATGAGAAAGGTGAAACCTTTGGGATATTCGGACCTGTGATAACGCGTGTTCCAGATAAGAGACAAAGTCTTGAATTATGGGATAGTGTTGTGCTTCTCACCACCACGCCAGGATTTTGGGAACTTAAACGCACGAGGACCGAAAAACCAGAATTTGGAGAAAGACCATGAGATCAATCTTTAAGAACTCCGGAGATAAGCGTTCCCCATCAGAGTTTAGAAAAACTTCACTATGAAATTTCGAGAACGATTGCAGTGGTATTCGTCACCAAGAATGATCTATCGCGCAGGGAGAAAATCAATGGCTACAGATGACAAAATGATGGTTGCCGAAACTATTTACCTATATGCGACGGGAATTGATACCAAAGATTTCAATTTGTACCGTTCAATCTTTGCCGATCAAGTTGAGATTGACTTTTCTTCGTATGAAGGATCATCTGTTCCGGAACCCGATTTTCTAACAGGTGATCAATGGGTCAATCGCGTCAAGCCTCTGTTCACCGGGCTTGCTGCGACACAGCATTCCATGACCAACCCGACAGTGACCTTAGATGGAGACTTTGCTTCGTGCAGAATGTATATGCAAGCTCACCATGTTTTTGAACCCGATAAAGAAGACTCATGGTTCACCATCGGAGGGTACTACGACGACAAACTAGTCCGTGATGATGAATCACCCAGTGGTTGGAAATTGACCGGCGTTACATTAACTGTTCTCTGGCGAAAAGGAAATGACTCAATAATGCCCAAGGCGCGAGCAAAAGGAAAACAACTTCTTAGCAACTAAACAGACGCCCCTTTCCGGTTTTTACCATAATGCTGCAACTTCCCTTCCCCTGTTAGACGTAACCGTACTTGATGCCTATTATTCAAGAAAGGGGGAGTTATGACTGGACGAAAGATTGATTTAGAAGCTGAAACTGATTCTACTCACAGAGAGATTTTAGCTATGTTACCAAACGGTCTTCTTACCTTGGATGACATCCCAGCGATTAGAGCTATGATTGCAGGTCAACCAGCGGACTTTCCAGAAGGAGTATTGGTTGAGGATACATATATTTCTGGCTTAAATAACGATCCTGATGTGAGAGTCAGATTGTATAAACCAATTGAACTTGAAAAAGATTCCCCTGGCCTGCTTTGGATGCATCCAGGAGGCATGACTATCGGATCTCCCAATATGGAAGACCTAACCAACGCTCAAAGGGCGCTTGACCATTCATGTCTAGTTGCCTCTGTTGATTATCGTCTAGCACCTGAGAACCCCTACCCATCCGCTCCTGATGACTGTTACGCTGCTTTGCTTTGGTTTGCGAATAATACGTCGGAGCTAGGGATATCTTCATCAAGGATTGCTATTGGCGGAGCATCCGCTGGTGCTGGGCTTGCTGCGTCAACATCCTTAAGAGCCAGAGACGAATCTGGTCCAGAAATCGTATTTCAACTGCTCACCTATCCGATGCTTGACCATAGAAACACAAATCCCAGTAGCTATGGTGTCATGGATGATTTCAGGGTGTGGAACAGGAAGGCTAATTTGATTTCATGGGAGGCTTATTTGGGAGATCTTACAGATATTCCTACGTATGCATCTCCTAGCCTCGAAACAGAACTATCAAATCTTCCTCCTGCAATGATCTCTGTTGGTGCTTTGGACAACTTTGCCGATGAATGCATTGACTTTGCTCAGAGGCTAATGCAAGCAGGAGTCCGAACTGATTTACGAGTATATGCTGGTGCATTTCACGGGAGTGTAGGTTTAGCCGCTCATTCACCTATTTCGATTGAATGGGCAAAAGCTGAAAACGATGCCTTACACCGTGCACTTTATCCAAATAGTTAAAATGAGATAGCAAAATGGACTTTCGCATTTTCACTGAGCCTCAGCAGGGGGCTGGATACGAGAGACTATCTACACTCGCTATGCATGCTGAAACTTTAGGGTTTGATGGGTTCTTTGTTAGCGACCACTATCACGTAATGGGCGAAAATGACCCACGCAAGGGGCCTACAGATGCAATGACAACGTTGGCAGGAATTGCTCGCGATACTAAAAGACTTCGCATAGGAACTCTTGTTTGTTCTTCAACGTTCAGGCAACCTGGGCGACTTTCAGTAATCGCTGCCGAGGTGGATCAAATGTGTTCAGGCAGGCTTGAACTTGGGGTTGGAGCCGGATGGTTTGACCGAGAACATGAAGCGCTTGGTATTGATTTCCCGTCCTTAAAACAACGGTTTGACAAAATGGAAGACCAACTATCAATACTTGAATTATTTAGGACTACCCCCTCTGACTCTACTTTTGACTATGAGGGTAAAACAGTGACACTAAAGGATTGCTCTCCACTGCCAAAAGCCACTCAAAAATCAGGGATCCCAATAATCGTTGGCGGAGGCGGACCGAAACGAACCCCGAATTTAGCAGCACGATTCGCTAAGGAGTTCAACTTGCCGTTTAGTTCAGTAACTGATTTTGAGTCCCAGTCAGTTAGGGTCAGACAAGCTTGTGAGGCTCTAGAGCGTGACCCTGAAAGCATGATCTTTTCTTCTGCTCAGGTCCTGTGTATCGGCAAAACCGAGGATGAATTAGTAAAACGATCACAGCGGATAGGACGCGAACTTCCTGAGTTGCGAGAGAATGGTGTCGCTGGAACCCTAGCTGAGGCCCGTGACCGCATAAGATCTTTCCAACGGGTTGGTGCAACTCGAATGTATTTCCAAGTGTTAGATGAGGATGATTTGGATCAGGTTACACTGCTGGCTGAGTTATTAGAAGAATTTCGTGAAGCGGAAAAAAATGCCTGATCTGTCAGAGAAAGTTTTTATCATTACTGGAGGTAACGGCGGTATCGGGCTGGGTCTGGCAGAAGGCATTGCCGAGGCGGGTGGAGCAGTTGCGATTTGGGCCCGCAATGAGGAAAAGAATACCGATGCAGTTAGGGCTCTTCAAGATATAGGAGGAGAAGCAAAGTCCTATATCTGTGATGTTAGTAATGAGGAGGAGGTCATAAGAACCCTTGCGTCAACAGTTAAAGACTTTGGGAGAGTGGATGGTTTATTCGCCAACGCTGGGCGCGGCGGAACAGGAACACCATTAGTTGATACTTCCTTGGAGGATTGGCGTAAGGTCATGGCGGTTAATCTTGATGGCGTGTTCCTATGTCTCAGAGAAGCTTCTAGACAACTTATATCTCAAGGGTCCGGTGGTAGTCTCGTTGCAGTTTCATCGACATCTGCTATTCATGGCGCTGCTGGTAATGAAGCATATGGAACTGCTAAAACTGCTGTGACCGGACTTGTTCGCGCCCTCGCAGTTAGCTTGGCTCGATTTCAGATACGAGTTAATTGCCTCTTACCTGGTTGGACTGTGACCGAATTAGCGAGTCCTGCTTTTGAGAACGAATATTTTCGTGAAGTCACAACGAAGAGGACTCCGGTTCGTCGTTGGGCTGACCCTAGGGAATTTAAAGAGGTGGGTGCCTTTCTTGCTGACCCCTCTCAAACATTTCATACGGGACAACAAGTTTGTGTTGATGGCGGGTACACGATTTTCTGAATCTTGTGTCTTAAATCACAGTAATTATTTCATAGCTTCTCAAGATTCAGGTTCTATTTCCCCTAC
>CAJWRY010000101.1 GCA_913046155.1 uncultured Candidatus Nemicrothrix sp.
ACCGGGTATGTGACTGAGGCGGAAGAGATCGGTTGGTCTTTCGTGTTTGGTGGATTACTGCCCGATGACTTCGAAGATACTAGAGGAGTTCAAGGAGCTCCTTGGTGGCGGCAGGTCTTTGGAGCTACCTGGAAATCCCCCGCAGGGCCGCACTCAACAATAAAAGGAAAGCTGGATCATCCAGTCGTCCAAATCTCATGGAACGATGCCTTATCCTATGCCAATTGGGCTGGGGGACGACTCCCCACGGAAGCAGAGTGGGAATATGCTGCAACCGCAGGAAATTCCGGAACAATATTCCCATGGGGAAATCAACTAACACCAGATGGCGAGCATCTGATGAACGTATGGCAAGGGTCGTTCCCAGATAAGAACCTTGAGACTGATGGATGGTACGGAACTGCTCCAGTCGGCTCATACCCACCGAATAAGTTTGATTTGCATGAGATGACAGGCAATACCTGGGAATGGTGCCAAGACTGGTTCACGAACAAACGTAAACCAAAATTAAAAAATCCAACAGGACCGCTTACGGGTACCGCCAAGGTAATTAAAGGCGGCTCATACTTATGTCATGAATCATATTGCAACCGATACCGACCTGCGGCAAGGAGTTCAACCACACCGACAAGCGCAATGGGACATTTGGGTTTTCGTCTAGCCTATGACAGCGATTAGGGTCTACTAGTCAAAGCAAATCTGACGAGTCAGCCGCTTCAATCTCTTCACGAGAAACACCCAACATAAACAGAATCGCATCCAAATAAGGAACTCTTAAAGTTGTATTAGCCGCGTCTTGAACTATTGGCTTTGCATTAAATGCAATGCCCAATCCTGCGATGGTTAACATGTCAAGGTCATTTGCGCCATCTCCGACAGCGACAGTCTGGTCAATCGGCACTCCCTCTATCTCAGCGATTTCGCACAGAAAGTCAGCCTTTGCTTCGCGAGTGACGATAGGGCCAACAACTTTACCTGTCAGACGGCCTCCAACGATCTCGAGCTCATTTGCTCTAGCATGCTTGATATTAAGTTCACGCTGAAGACGCTTCGCAAAAATTGAAAACCCTCCACTTACTAACGCTGTTGTAAACCCAAGCCTTCCAAGTGTTCGGCAAAATGTTCTGGCTCCGGGAGTTAATTTCAAGTTTTGCCATGCTCTTTCGACTCCAAGCTCATCCAAGCCTTCAAGTAGGCTAACCCTCTGCAGAAGAGAGTCTTCAAAATCTATTTCACCTCTCATCGCTAACTCAGTGATTCTTGAAACCTCTGCGCCACAACCCGCTTGTTCAGCCAATAAATCAATAACTTCATTCTGAATAAGCGTTGAGTCAACATCAAGTACAACTAAACGTTTAGCTTTTCGGCTCAGATTTAAAGGCTGAACTGCTATATCTAATTCGGGCGTTTCCGAAGCTACCTGCAAAAGCCCTTGTTTAATTTCATCTAGTTTCCCACCATTCACGGCGAGTTCATAACTCATTACTGGGTAGCGTGAAAGACGAATTATCCGGTCAATATTTCCCTCATTATTAGAGATTGCTCGCGTAGCTAGCATGAGTTGGCTAGGAGTTATATCTCTACCGATCAGAGTAACCACACATTGCTCAGTGTATTCGGTTGGTTCGCCATCAACCTCTTCAACGTCAATGTGCAAACCTCTCTGGTATCCAAATAGAAGAAGGTCTTTCAAAGCATCATCGCTCTTATCTACTTCAATTAACACGTCTAGCGTTAACCTTCGGCGAACAACAATTTGTTCAATGTCCTTCACAACAGCACCGATGGCGGACAATACCTCAAATAATTCTGCTGAAACCCCTAATTGATCGGGTCCAGAAACCCTAATCAAAAGCGTACGTATAAGTGACACACAATGACCTTACCCACTTGGCCCCTGATTGAGGTGGAATATAAAATTGAGTTTGTGACAAAAACATTACATTGTCAGTTCTGCAGACAAACCTAAAAGAAAAGATGTAGATTGAACACATATCGCAGCCTGATGGGATAGCCCATCAACTTATTCGCGATATGGGAGGAATAAAATGACTCACAAGAGTAAGCTAATCAAGCTACTCGCCGTTCTGTTTGCATTTACCCTCGTAGCCGCAGCCTGTGGCGACGATGATGGAGGAGACAGTTCTGCAAGTAGCAGTGATGAAGTCACATTGACAGCAGAAGGCGGAAGCCTTCTCGAAACTGTTCAAGAAAGAGGAACCCTAAACTGTGGTGTCTCTGGAGCAGCAGTTGCATTCTCAACGTTAGATCCAGCAGGTAATATGGTTGGATTCGACGCTGATTTCTGCCGCGCAGTAGCAGCAGCAGTACTAGGTGACGCAGAAGCCGTAAACTTTGTTGCTTTGACAGCAGCTGAGCGTTTCACTGCTGTTCAATCAGGAGATATTGACGTTCTGATGCGTAATACAACATGGACTCAAAGTCGTGACACCGACGTGGGAATGGACTTTGGTCCAACGACCTATTACGACGGTCAGCAACTAATGGGTAAAGCATCCGATGGATTCTCAGGATCCAGCACAGTCGCAGATCTTGATGGAGCGACCATTTGTACGAATGCAGGAACAACAACAGAGAAAAATATTGGTGACGCAGCAGAAGCAGCTGGTATCACAATAAATCTTCAAACATATGAAGATTTCGATATCGTTACCGACAACTTTATCTCTGGCGCATGTGATGTAGTCACAACAGACGGTTCCGCACTTGTTGGACGAAAAGCCCAGCAACAACCTGAAGGTGAAGAATGGGTAATTTTCCCAGGAGCACCTATCTCCAAAGAGCCATTAGGTCCAACTTATGGACAAAATGATAGCCAATGGGCAGACGTTGTTAACTGGACTGTTTACGCAACTATCATCGCTTCAGAAAAAGGAATCAACTCAAGCAATGCGTCAAGCGTTGTTGGCAATGACTCCTATGATGCAGAAGCACAAAGACTCATGGGTGGAGAAGGCGAACTTCAATCCCTAATGGGCCTATCAGCTGACGCATTCCAACAAGTCATAAGCCAAGTTGGTAACTATGACGAAATCTACTCACGTAACCTAAACCCAGTCGGGTTAACACGTGATGGATCATCCAACGCAGGATGGGAAGATGGTGGACTCATCTATGCACCACCCGCACGATAATTAGCGGAAAAGCATAAAAAACTAGTTGAGACTCCGGAGGGCATTAGATGCACTCCGGAGTCACTTCTTTTATGCCCCAAATAGCTTGGACTCCAACGGAATGTCCAAATCAGTATTAATATGTCAAAAGTAGGTAAATATCAGGGGTTATGCAGTGAGCATCACAGCGGAGGAAAGCACCTCCAATTATCATCACCAAAAACCACCGTTTTACCGAGACGCTATTGTCGTTAAGTGGTTATTCCAAATCGGCGCACTTGCCTTGGTGATCTTTGCTCTCTGGTTTCTCTCAAGCCAGGCTCGCGATAATCTCACCGCGCGAAATATTTCAACAGGTTTCGATTTCTTAAGTGTTGACCCAGGCATAAACCTATCTGAGGGTATCGACACTAGGCCTTCCACAGGAGGTCGAGCATTGTGGGTGGGAATGGTAAACACGATCCGTCTAGCTACCGCAGGAATCTTTTTCGCCACGCTGCTCGGATTGATTGTCGGTTTAGCCCGTCTGTCAAATAACTGGCTTGTGAAAAAAGTTGGCGCGATCTTTGTAGAAACTCTTCGCAATATTCCTTTGCTTGTCCAAATACTCCTTTACGGAGCGATCCTTGCAAATTTGGGGGATCTTGAGTTCGATTCCGGTTGGGATAACTGGGTTATTTGGTCAAACAAAGGGGTGTCAATACCCCGAGTATTTATAGCTGACGGTTTTTATCAATGGGCTGTTTTCATGATTCTCGGAGCTATCGCAGCCAGATATGCATACAACCAGAGGTCAAAGTTGCATGATGAAACAGGACAAGACACCTTTCCTTGGTTATGGTCCTCTGGTGTCTTAGGAGCTTTTGCTCTCATAGGTTGGTTCATCCACCCTATTTTCTCCTGGGTAGGCAGTATCTTCGGGGCTATTAGCGATGGTATTTCAAAGATCCCCGAAGAGATTCTCCAAATAGCATTATCAATCGCGGCAATTTTAATAGCCGGACGTTGGATACAAAACTTTCTCCAGTCGCGAAGGACACCCGGAGGTGCGGCTCGATTAAACGATGACGATAAATTCCGAATAATCTTCGCAGGAGTTGGAGCTATCATCTCCATACTAGTCATATTCGTTGTATGGCCTGGTCTAACAAGTTGGATGATTAACTCTTCAAGTGACCTTTTCTCAGTCCTTGAAAATAAGTTTGGTAACGGGAGAACTGGCGGACCTTTCGGTGTTGATCGGCCTGAAGTAATCAAGCCAGGCAAATTTGAAAAATATGGGCCGTCCGGACTAACAATGTCAATTGGTTTTGCAGCAGTCTTCTTTGGGGTAGTCCTCTATACAGCTGCGTTCATAGCTGAAATAGTTCGTGGAGGAATTCTTGCTGTGCCAAAAGGGCAAATAGAAGCAGCGAACTCACTAGGTATGAAAAGATCAACTGCCTTACGAACAGTTATCCTCCCACAGGCCCTAAGAGTAATGATGCCTCCGCTCGGGAATCAATACCTTAACCTAACCAAAAATACCTCTTTGGCTATAGCTGTCGGATTCAGCGACCTTGTACAAGTAGGCCAAACCGTTGGAAACCAGACCGGAAAGAACCTTTCAGTCTTTGCTATATGGATGCTTTTCTATCTCGCTTGTTCTTTAACTATTTCTGTAGCAGTAAATTTCTTCAATGTGCGGCTCAAGATCGTGGAGCGTTGACATGGATGAAATGAAACTATCAAATCCAGCTAAAGTACCCGAGACTCCGAAGCGCTCTACAGGTGAATGGGTGAAAAAGAATTTGTTCTCAAACGTGCCAAATACAGTTCTTACAATAGTTTTCGGTTTCCTGGCGCTTTATTCCATCAAAGGTCTGCTGGGATTTATCCTCAGTGGTGAACGACGTTGGGCCGCAGTAGCGACAAATATGCGGTTATTGATGGCTCAAGGCTATCCAGCTAATCAGTTCATACGCGTATGGTTCACACTTGGGTGCTTAATGGTCCTCACAGGT
>CAJWRY010000102.1 GCA_913046155.1 uncultured Candidatus Nemicrothrix sp.
CACTTAAAGATAGGGTCACTATCCCTTGTATCAAGCATTTCGGGGTGCCATTGGACAGCGATAATGGGCAATTGACTGTGTTCTATTCCTTCAACGATGCCATCGTTTGATGTTGCGGAGGCTGAAAACTGTTTTCCAAGAGTTTTGATACTTTGATGATGCAACGAATTAACTTCAAGCCTTTTCCCATAAAGTTTTTCAAGGATTGATCCTTTTTCGGTAGTGATATCGTGCACCCGTGTAGAGGGGGCTTTATCCCGAACTGCGTGAGGGGGGACATGCTGGTATAACGACCCTCCAGCATGAACATTAAGAATCTGCAGACCTCGGCAGATTCCAGCAACCGGTATCTCTCTTTGATAGATCTCTTCTAGAAGCGACAATTCAAATTCATCTCGAATAGGTTCAATTGCTTGTAGCTCGGGTTCAGGCTCAGCTCCATACTGTTGAGGATCTATATCGGCCCCGCCACTCATTAGTATGCCATTCAGGTGAGGAATAATCTCTGCTGGGTTAAGGCTAAGTGGAAGGAAAACAGGAATCCCCCCTGCAGCGATAATGCCTTGGGCATAGTCCACCCAATACACATCAAAAGAAAGATGATTCATGACTTCAAGGCTCCCACGCAACTTATCGCCTTTGCGTCGCCTTCCAGTTATTCCTATCAGGGGTTTTGGGTTCACCATAAATCAATTTCAGCTTTTAAATCCATTGTACGAATGCAACGGTATCGTAATTAGCAGTAACTAAGTAACTTTGAACCGTAGTCTTGAAGGAATAAAAGGGAATAGTTTTAATGAAATTCACTGTTGACGCTACTGAAGAGACCAAATCAATAAGGTCGGTAGTTGCTGCACCTAAATTTGAATCCGGACTTGATTTCTTTGTAAATAAACTTGGGTTCAAAATCGTTATGATTTCACCAGCAGATAACCCCAATTATGCAATCTTAAATAAAGATCAATTCACCATAGCGTTGGATAAAAGTGCAAAAGCACAACCAGTATTCATCGAAATACCAATAGAAGATCAATCCCTCATCGGAACGGACCTAACTGGCCCCAACGGCACCAGGGTTGAGTATGTTCCAGTCGTTAAGCGCCAAAACCAAGCAAGCGACCTACAGCCAATCGTTCATATATCGCGGGCAAACGATACTCAATGGGTTCATGGAAGAGCAGGGATGTCTTATAGATCTTTGACTGGTAACCACAACGAAATCTCCGTGGCATCTCAAATAAGAATTAAAGGTAGTGGGAAAGTAGATGACTGGGTGCATTACCATGATGTTTCCTTCCAAACACTGTTTTGCATTAAAGGTTCAGCGAAATTGGTATACGAAGACCAAGGCGAACCTTTCATGTTTAAGGAGGGAGACTGTATTCTCCAACCGCCAGGCATTCGCCACCGGGTTTTGGAATCATTTGATGACCTTGAGGTTATTGAAGTGACATCCCCTGCAGACCACGCAACATTTTCTGACTTCAACATGGAGTTGCCCAACAGCACCGTGGCGCACACTCGAAATTTTAATGGTCAACAATTCACACACGACACGCCCAACTCGCGAGAGGCGGCAACATATAGAGATTCAACTTCCATGACCGCATACAGGACTTCAATAGGCGAGGCATCAGGAAATCAAGGTTGGGTGAAAGAAATCTATAGTCATGCAAAAAAAGAAAAAATACTAACTCCAACGTCTATAGGCCCAGAAGAGCCCCTCTCTTTTTTTCTCTGGTTTGTTAAACAGGGATCTGCGCAAATAGAGGTTGAAGAACGGAAAGAAACCTTACGCTCTGGTGACTCAATCTGTTTTCCATATGGGTTCCTCCCATCAATGGAATTCTCTGTGCTAGACCACGACTCTGAATTCAAAGTACTCGAAATAGGGTTCTGATAAAAGAGGGTCTTATTGCAGGCCGGATTTAATCTTTTTCGGAAACGACAAGGAAATTAGCCAGTTGGCAGCTAAGAAGCCACAACATGCAAACAATGCGGCCGCTAAGCCGCCCCAGAGATAAGTTAAGCCAGACAGAAGAGTTCCAAATAGCCTCCCAAAGGCATTGGCCGAGTAATAAAGGCCAACATTAACAGCTACATCACTATCGTCCTCTGTGAAAGCAAGAATTAGATATGAATGGAGTGAAGAATTCAGAGCAAACAAAACACCAAAGAATAGTAGCCCGACGATTACCGTGAAACTCTTGGCTATGTCAAAAGCTACTAAAAGGGCCAACAAAATAGTGAATGTCATCAAGATAAATGACCAGAGACGGGTTGTGGCTCGAATTTCGCCTGCTGCATCTTTAAGTCTGATAACAGAGGGGGCGCCTGACTGGATAATGCCATAACCAATAACCCAGGCAGCAAGGAAAGCTCCGATTCCCTCAAAAGACCAACCCAAACTCTCATCCAAGAAAATAGGGAGAGCCACTACGAACCAGATATCTCTAGAGCCAAATAGAAAAAATCGGGCAATCGACAGTTTATTAACGGCAGGGTAAGTAGACGCCCATATACGCCTAGGAATAGGTTTACTAGATTTTCCTATACTCTCATCAAGAAACACTAAAACCGCCACTAACGCAACTGCAACAATGGATGCAAGGATCAGAAGCGAGGTCCTGTAACCGGAAGATGATAGCAATGCGCTACCAACGAAGAATCCTACGCCCTTCAACGCATTCTTTGAGCCCGTAAGAACCGCGACCCAACGAAATAAGCGAGTTTGTCGTTCTGAAGACCCATCCTGCGGAATGACAAATTTCACGGCACTTTTAGAGCTCATTTTCGTGAGATCTTTCGCAATACCTGAGAAGGCTTGGCAAAACATTACAAAAATTACTGATAGGACCTTCCCCCAGTCTGCGTCTACAAAAGAAATTGCAAGAAGGGCGAATATCTGAATCAGAAGACCGACCTTCAGAGTTTGTTCAAGCCCGAATCTTGATCCAGCGATTCCGCCAAACAGGTTTGTTAATATCCCCATGAATTCATAGGCCAAGAAAAGAAAGCTAAGCTCCAGTGGCCCGAAACCAAGCTCGTGAAAGTGGAGAAGCACAACCATACGCAAGGCGCCGTCAGTGAGTGTCAAGCTCCAATAAGCACCGGTTACCAGGCCATAGCTTTTAACTTTCATTCCAATCTCGTCACAGGCTTCTAGAAATTTTCGCAGCCAACTCAGCCATTCGATGGACATAACCGTATTCGTTATCGTACCAAATCAAGATTTTCACAAGCCCATTTGGGAGTTTCAGGGTAGATAAGCCATCTACAATTCCAGACCGTGAATCATTGACAAAATCGGCGGAAACAAGCGGCCTGTCTTCATATCCAAGTATTCCTTTCAACTCTGAAGTTGAGGCTTGTCTAAGAAGCTCGTTGGTTTCTTGGGCGCTTACTTCCGATTGCAATGAAAAGACACAATCTGTCAGAGAAGCATTAAGGACAGGTACTCTAACCGCGAGCCCATCAAGTTTCCCTTCAAGGTCAGGAAAGATGCGAGTTATCGCAGTTGCTGAACCAGTTGACGTAGGAATCAAAGAATTTAATGAAGAACGCGCCCGTCTGGGATCAGCAAGAGGTTTATCGACCACCACTTGGGTATTAGTCGGTGCATGAATAGTAGTTATCATGCCATTATCAATACCAACATGTTCGTGAAGCACCTTTACAACGGGCGCAATGCAATTCGTCGTACATGAAGCTGCTGTCACAATGTCATATTTCGTGTGATCATAAAGATGATCATTGCAACCCATGACAATATTAAGAACGGTCTCGTCATGAACTGGAGCAGCTACAACAACTTTTTTGATCCCTCGATCAAAATAATTGGATAATGCCTGAACCGTTCTGAAAGCCCCTGTGCACTCAATGACAATTGATACATCTGTTTCTTCCCATGCGACATCACCGGGACTTGCAATTTGAGTGTACTTAACCGAAGCCCCGTCCAGTATAAGATTCCCTTCCGACTCATGGGCTTGACGTTTCCATGGTCCATGGACCGTATCGAATTGCATGAGGTGCGCAGCAGTATTTGCATCGCAGTTAAGTTCATTTATGTGGGTTATCTCAAGTTGCTCATGATGCGCTAGCGCCCGCACAACTAGTCTTCCCATTCTTCCAAAGCCATTAATGCCAACTTTTGTGGTCATCTAATAGCCCAACTATGAGTTTGTTCTGATGAAGACAGGCGACTGATTATTTGATCGCTCTGAGCAAAATTCGTAGCCATTTTCACCAAATTCTTCAAATTGCTCACATTGAGAAATTCTATTTCGAATAATCCAAGAAGCCATGGAACCTCTGGCACGTTTCGCATAGAAGCTCACGGTTTTATAGTCCCCACCGTCTTTTCTATCAAGAAATATTGGTGTCATAACAGGAAATTCTAATTCGCCTGAATGAACAGATTTAAAATATTCGTTAGACGCAAGGTTAATTAAAACCTTTTCGCCAGGACTTTCCTCCAGAGCTTTATTGAGAGATTCAGTTAGAGAGTTACCCCAAAATTCATAAAGGTTCTTGCCATATTCGGTTTCCAGCTTAGTTCCCATTTCAAGCCGGTAGGGTTGGATCAAATCCAGCGGCCTAAGCACTCCGTAAAGACCAGAAAGTATCCTCAAAGTTTTCTGTGCGTGGTCATAGTCTTCTTCAGAAAAAGACTCTGAAGCATTCATCCCAGTGTATGTATCCCCATTAAAAGAAAGTATTGCCGGACGAGAGTTTCGTTTAGTAAACGGAGTGCTCCAGTCTTGATATCTTTCAAAATTCAATTCAGCAAGTGAATCCGATAACGACATGAGTGAACCAAGTTGGTCAGGGGACTTTTGGGAAAGCACACCAACAAGTTCTTCACTCTTTTTGAGAAGGGCGGGTTTACTACTTTTCTGAGTCGCCCAAGGAGACTCAAAGTCCAATGCTTTGGCGGGTGAGACAACAATAATCATATTTCTATTTTTACATCAGATTTTCAGTCTTTGCCGAAACAACAGATACCAATCTTGAGTTTTTGTCATCGTTGTGAAAATCTTACTGATATTGGGAAAGCGAGAGTAGTGCATGAATAGGTTCAATAATGATGAAGTCGCCATTGCGTTTGATGAATACAGAAAACGTGGCGTTATC
>CAJWRY010000103.1 GCA_913046155.1 uncultured Candidatus Nemicrothrix sp.
AACCCACATGGCAACGAGCACAATTGGGTCTTTTCTTAGCCATGCAATACCCAGTTGAAATAGACGGGGTAACGCTACCGGACCTGCTGAATGAATCATCATCTGATATTTCCAACATTAACGATCTAATTTCACACGAGGCTGACCTTTTAGGACTTGAAAAGATTGATATGGCACGCGGGGTTAACTCAGACATGTCAGGTGGTGAAAAGAAGAGGATGGAAACTCTTCAACTAGTCGCGCTCAAACCACAGATAGCAATTCTTGATGAACTTGATTCAGGGTTAGATGTAGACGGCCTTAAAATCGTAAGTAGCCGAATAGAGAAAGCCACAATCGAGGACGACCTAGGTGTACTCGTAATTACCCATTACAGTCGACTACTCGAAGAATTAAAGCCTGACCTTGTTCATATATTTGTCAATGGTCGGATCGTTGATTCTGGGCCTGCCGAACTTGCACATGAACTCGAGGAGACAGGGTACGAAAAGTGGACCACCTCATTAGAAACCTCAGTATCACTAGGAGGTCTCTAGATCATGACCCAGCCTGACAGGAAAGAAGTACTTTCAAAGGCTGACATACTAAAAGGTAAATATGAAACACTATCGTGGGGTATTTCCGACAAGAATCTAAGCAAAACTTTCGTATTCAAAGACTTCGCAGAGGCCTTTGCATTCATGGCAGAAGTTGCAAAAATTGCTGAAGAACTTGACCACCACCCAGATTGGTCCAATAGTTGGAACACAGTCGAGATTTCAATTACTAACCATCAGGCCGGTGGTATAACTGAAGTGGATCTCTATATGTGTGCAAGGATTGAAGAAACGGCAGAGCGATGGGGGAACTAGAAGAAAGCAAAGTTGCAATCGTAACAGGAGCAGCTTCGGGAATAGGTGCTGCCCTAACTCGCCATTTAACAGATAACAATCATCTCGTCTTAGGCGTAGACATAAACTCAGCTAAACTCAGTGCGCTCAAAGAGAGCACAGGATGCGCGACAATAGTTGGAGACATTGCCAGCGAAGAGTTCAATCAAGCAGTAGCAAGTCATGCCAATGAACTATTCGGAAGGTTAGATCACGTGTTCCTAAACGCAGGCATCTTAGGCAGGAACATTGAACTTCAAGGAACCGAATTCAAGATCAATGACCTTGAACAAGCTAGATACCAAAAGACAAGATCCATAAATTTCGACGCAGTTGTTTTCGGAACAGTAGCCACTAGTCCTTATCTCGCAAGCACAGGTGGAGGATCTATCCTGGTAACAGCCTCAATTGCAGGACTTACCGCCTGGAACCGCGACCCATTTTATACTGCTACAAAACATGCGGCCGTAGGTTGGGTTCGCGGAATCGCACCCGCACTCCAATCTCAAAAAATCTCCATAAACGCAATATGCCCAGGGGGAGTAGCGACACCTCTTGTCGGCTTGGAACGTCTTGAGTCCGGTAACCCAAACTTGCTAAACCCTAAACAAGTCGCACACGCAATGCTAGAGATAGCTCAACAAAATTCAACAGGTAAGGCGTTCGTGATCAAAGCTGGGCAAGAGCCGCTCACCCAAGTATACGACTTCGCACTCATCGAGGGATTTCCTGCATAAAGGGGGTAACAATGAAATTTTCAAGGCAGACAGCAATCGTCGGTATAGGGGCAACAGAATTTTCAAAAAACTCTGGACGAACACCAATGCAGTTAGCAACAGAATGTAGCTTAAAGGCCTGTGAAGATGCCGGAATAGAACCATCACTCATTAACGGAATTTCAGTCTTCAGTGCTGAAAAGAATACAGAAATTGAAGTCGCAAGAAACTTAGGGATACCTGAACTCACCTTCTTTTCGATGATTCACCATGGAGGAGGGGCGCCTGGAGGTGTTATACAGCAAGCCGCTATGGCAGTGGACTCGGGGGTCGCTGACTACGTTCTCGTATACAGGGCATTCAATGAAAGATCTTGGCACCGATTTGGAACAGGAGTTCAAGGACGTCACCAGAGCCCCGAAGCATTTGATGTGAGCTTTAGCTGGAGCTCTCCATTCGGGTTACTTACTCCGGCCTCATGGGTCGCAATGTATGCGACTCGATACATGCATCAATACGGGGCAACAAGCGAAGATTTCGGGACAATAGCGGTAACAGACCGGAAACACGCAGCAAACAACCCCGCCGCATTCTTTTACCAAAAACCAATAACACTTGAAGACCACCAAAACAGCCGGTTTATAGTTGAGCCACTACACCTACTCGATTGCTGTCAAGAAAGTGACGGGGGACAAGCTCTTATTGTTACAACCCTCGAGAAGGCAAAAGACCTTAAACAAAAACCGGCAGTCATAGCAGCAGCAGCTCAAGGAGTTGCAAAAGATCAACACATGATGAAGTCTTACTTTCGCGAAGACATCACAGGAATACCCGAAATGGGTGTAGTAGCAAGGCAACTTTGGGACGCAAGTGGTCTAGGTCCAAAGAATATTCAGACAGCAACAATTTATGACCACTTCACGCCGCTAGCTCTGCCACAATTCGAAGAATTCGGATTCTGTGAGCGAGGAGAAGCAAAAGACTTCATCAAAAATGGCAATATTGAAATAGGCGGTGAACTTCCAATCAATACCAACGGTGGTCAATTAGGGGAAGCCTATATTCATGGGATGAACGGAATAGCCGAAGCCGTAAGGCAAATCCGAGGATCCTCGGTTAACCAAGTCAAAGATGTTGAAAATGTCCTTGTAACTGCAGGTACAGCAGTACCAACAAGCGGACTAATCTTAACTCAGCCAGAGTAATGCAAGACGCTCAATTCGATACCAAGGGCACACGATAAACATGACAGACCCACTTGCTAAACCGGCAACTAAATACACCATAGAAGCTAACCGGAATGCTGGAGCCTTTATCAACTTTGATGACGATAGAGACTTTAAGAGGGCACAACAAGGTCTTATAGCTACTCACGAGACAGGACGGATTGAACTTGACGGAAGAGCTGTATGGGATACAGCTTCACATAACTTTCTTCGGGAAGAAAAACAATCACCTGAAACAGTGCACCCTGGCTTATGGAGACAGGGGCAGCTCAACGCCCTGCATGGCCTCTTTGAAGTTGCTGAAGGAGTTTGGCAAGCAAGAGGTTATGACATATCAAATATCACTTTTATAGAAACCTCTAACGGATGGCTTATCATTGATCCGCTCACAACGAGTTCCACGGCTGCAGCTTGTCTGGCCCTTGCAAATAAAGTACTGGGTGAGCGACCAGTCCATACGGTCATTTATACACACAGCCATCTTGACCACTTTGGAGGCATCCTTGGGGTTACAACGCAAGAGGAAGTTGATGAAGGAAATGTGCGAATCATTGCTCCTGACGGCTTCCTAGAGGAGGTAGTTAAAGAAAATATCATTGCCGGACCGATTATGGCTCGTCGTGCACATTATCAATTTGGTCCGCTCCTACCAGCATGGCCACAAGGGCAGGTTGATATTGGGTTGGGGCAATCGCTTCCGCTTGGAGCTTCACACCTCATTCCTCCCACAGAGACAGTGTACGAAACAGGAACAGAACTAGACATAGACGGTCTGCGAGTGATATTTCAAAATACTCCCGACGCTGAAGCTCCATCAGAAATGAATTTCTTTTTCCCGGAAAAGAATCTTCTCTGTATGGCTGAGAACTGCACACATACCATGCATAACCTCTACCCAATACGAGGGGCTCAAACACGGGATGCCCTTGCGTGGAGCAAGTACATTAATGAAGCTCTTCTGCTCTGGGGTGAATACACCGACACCATGTTTGCAACGCATCATTGGCCAAGATTCGGGAAAGAGGACGTAAAAGACTTTCTGTGCATTCAAAGAGATGTATACCGGTGGCAGCATGACCAGACAATGCGACTCGCTAATATGGGATACGTTCCCTCAGAGATAGCTGAGAAACTAAAGTTACCGAACGAATTCTTAAATGAATCCCACGTTCAAGGATATTACGGAACTGTTTCACACAACACCAAAGCTGTCTATACCAAGTATCTAGGCTGGTACGACGGTAACCCAGGAAACCTTAATCCGTTACCTCCTGTAGAAGCTGGCCAAAAGTATGTTGAATATATGGGCGGCACCGAAGAGCTCGTTGCGAAAGCTACCAAGGCTTTTGAGGAAGGAGACTATCGTTGGGTAGTGCAAGTAATGAACCACGCAGTTTTCGCTGACCCGAACAATGCTGAGGTACGAAACCTTCAAGCCGATGCTTTCGAACAACTGGGATATCAATCTGAATCAGGAACATGGAGAAACGCCTATCTCACAGCAGCACGAGAACTACGGTATGGGTCACTTCGCATACCCGCATCAATGGGACGACAAATCGCTCATGCAATCACAATTGAGCAACTCTTCGACATGATCGGCGTACGATTTGACCCTGGAAAATTTGAGTTTGGACCATCTCGCATTAACTGGCACTTTTCTGACCTAGGACAAGACCATGTGCTAGGCATTCAAAATTCAACCATTTACCATAACCCAAATGCAAGCGACGATAAGGCCGAAGCAACTGTAACGACGACGAGAAAGGTAATATCTCAAGTACTTGGTGGGCAAACTACTTTGAACGAAACGATTACGGCAGGTGATTTCGCTATCCACGGTAATGAACAACTAGTAGAGAACTTTTTTGATTCGCTGGAAGCATTTATGACAGCACCGCTTATTGAACCTAAGTAATTTTTAAAGGTTAATAAACGACCAGGATTGCAGGGCAGTTAGTTAATTATCAAAGCCCTGAATTTCATCAATGGATTGGGTCAGCGTATTCCACGCGAGTGTTGCACACTTTATTCTTACTGGATATTTAACTACCCCTTGGAGTGCTTCCAAGTCACCAAGGTCAATAGCAGAGGTAGAATTCTCTGCTTCTTTTCCCGATAGTTCGCTCTCATAAATGTCCATCATTTCTTTAAATGCGTGGATAATTTCTTCAGCTTCAGTGACGCTCTTTCCTTTTATGATTTCTGTCATCA
>CAJWRY010000104.1 GCA_913046155.1 uncultured Candidatus Nemicrothrix sp.
CCCGATGGGTAGCGAAAAATGTTGTTGCATCAGGTGCTGCTTCACGTTGCGAAGTACAAGTAGCGTATGCGATAGGTGTTGCAAGGCCAATGTCTATTCTCGTTGAAACATTCGGAACCGAAACTGTGTCCCCTGACTCAATCTCTTCAGCAATAGATGACATTTTTGATCTCCGTCCTGCTGCCATCATTCATGAGCTGGATCTTCGGAAGCCAATTTACGCCCAAACCGCAGCTTATGGACACTTTGGTAGGGAAGAAGAAACCTTCACATGGGAGCAGTTAAATAAAGTTGATGCATTAAAGAGTGTTCTTAATTTATAGCCCCCTTACAGCACTAAAATCTAACCTTCCTTCAGGGGATATTTATGAGTAGCACCAAAGAGCGGCTGATAGAAGCAGTCAGAGTGATACCAGACATAGATGGGATTTCGCAAGAATTTGATTATCTCGTGCCTGAAGACTGGAATGCCTCCGGAGAGAGTAAGTTTATTCAAGTAGGCACAATTGTACGCATCCGATTTCGAAACAGAATAGTTCGCGGTTGGGTATCAGAAATTAATCCCACTGATAAACCCAATGTTGAACTAATTCCTTTAAAGAAAATAAGTGGGATAGGTCCCAGTCCGGAAGTAGTCAATCTTGCGAAATGGGCCGCTAAGAACTGGCATGGGCCAGTAAGTAAATTTTTAAGGGTAGCAAGCCCAAAGTCTATGCTACGAGCAAGGCTGAATGAAGAAAACGAATCTTTAGATCAAACCGAACGTTTAGTAGAGAAAGCGAATCGTTTCACTGGATTTTCTGCAACGGGAAGAGAGATCTCTCCCCTTGGTGATAGGTGGCCGGTAATTCAAGAAACAGTTAAGCGCGGTAACTCGTTAATTTTAGTTCCATCTGTTAAGCAAGCGCAGTTGCTAGTGGGGCGTCTGAAGGGTTTCGGCGTAAAATCTGGACTGCATGGGAAGGATTGGATTGTGGGAGCACAAGGGGGGACTATAGTCGGAACCAGATCAGCGGCATTTGCAACAATAAAAGATCTCGCCGCAATATTAGTCATTGACGAGCATGATGATGCGTATAGAAATGAAGCTGCTCCAACTTGGAATGCCAGAGATGTTGTGCTCCAGAGAGCGAAAATAATCGGTATCCCAATTGTCTTCACCTCCCCGATACTGTCACCCGAGGTTAGAAAAGGAATTCAGACAACTGAAACCAAAGACGGTGAGACGAAAACGGGATGGGGGAAAATTCGTGTGCTTGACCCAAAGCAATCTGAGGGGAAAGGACACGGCCTTTGGCCAAGTGGTGTGATAGATCAAATGAAAAACTCTGAAAGGAGCATAGTCATACTTAATCGTAAGGGGCGATCAAAACTTCTTGTTTGTGCATCGTGTGGTGAAATCGTAATCTGTTCCGAATGTAATTCAAAGATGAGTCAACCAAATGAAGATTATTTGACATGTTCACGAAACCATAGGAGGCCTATAGTTTGTTCATTCTGTCTGTCAACGAAACTTAAAAACCTTAGAATTGGAATCGGTAGAGCAAAGGAAGAATTGGAAGCCCTACTTCAAGAGCCCGTCCAAGAAATTCACGCAAATAGTAACGACGTTAATCTGCACAACGGTAAATACCTTTTGGGCACAAATGCTGCTCTCCATAGGGTTGACTGGGCTGATTTAATCTTCTTCGCTGATTATGATCAAGAGCTATATGCGGGAGGTTATAGAAGCGAAGAAACCGCACTCTCTAACCTGATACGGGCTGTTAGGATAACAAACACTAGGTCTCGAGCGAGTGGTCAAGTGCTAATTCAAACGCGCTCTCACAAGAGTGAACTTCTTGGAGTTATTAAAACAGGAGAATTCAGTTCTTGGAGTGAGTTAAATCAGCGGCGCAGGAAATTGTTGTCGTTACCGCCTTACGGTTCATATGCTGAAGTATCTGGTCCCGGAGCAAAGAAGTACGTTGAGCGTATAGATGTTATTGAGGGGATTGAGGTTCTTGGTCCCCTTGAGGGGTCCTGGCTTATTAAATCAGACTCTCATTCACTTCTGTTGGAAACTCTTTCCAAAGTTGATAGGCCGAAAGAACGAGTCAGAGTAGCAATAAACTCGTAAGGAAAGTGCCTTAATTCCAGCCTTGTCTACGCATCTCATATAAAGCGATTGATACGGCGACCGAAACATTTAAGGATCCGACTTTTCCCAATTGAGGGATAAAAGTGATGGCATCACAGCATTCAAGGGCTCGTCTACTTACACCTCGATCCTCATGTCCTGCAAGGAAGCAAATATCTGTGTTGAGCTTTAGTTCATGGATCGGGACTGCACCTTCAGTTAGTTCCAATCCGACTACTTGGTACCCTTCTGACTTTGCGGCTTCAATTGCTTGAATAACGTCAGGGCATTCAGACCACTTGAGATAGCGATCAGTCCCCAAAGCTGTTTTCCCAGTTTTCGTATTGTCTGGTGTTGTAGCCCCCGAACTAAACCATGCAAAATCAACTCTTTCAGCAGCTGAGCTGCGTATGATTGAACCAACATTGTACGGACCTTGAATGCCATCAATGATGAGTGCAAGTCGATTATTGGTTTTCTTACGCCAGTCACGGTGGAGGCGCTTTAATTCTGTGTTTGATAAATGTTCAGACATGGTGCTTGACCTCAAGAAGTCTGTAGCCTTTCAGAGACTTTAGCCGACTCGTCACCCAAGATTCATTTTCTAACCATTTCTGGATACTGTCCGCACCAAGATTTTTATTGATTACCAAATAAGCTGATCCAGAGACGTTAAGGCGTCCAAGCCATATGTTTAATAAGTTTTTTAGGTTCTTTTTGCCAATTCGTATCGGAGGGTTTGACCATATCAAATCAAACATGATGTCTTTGGGAACCTCATCCGGTGTGCAAATTATAGTTTCATCGTTTTGAGTGTTATTCTTTGCAAGCTCAATAGCTCTTTTGTTGACATCTATTCCCCAGATTTTTGTATCAGGGAACCTATGTTCCATTACAGCTGCAATTGGCCCATATCCGCATCCCAAATCAAGGGCATTTTTTGGGGGTGTTTCAGGGGTAGGGACATTGAGGAGTAGAAACTTTGTTCCGGAGTCCAGCTTCTTCCAAGAAAAGACGTTGCTCGCCGTAATGAAAGTAGTTGAGAAATCCGGAAGGGATAGTTCTACTGACCCTTCCAATTCGTTGGAGGCAGGTTCTTGGTCAAAATAATGTCCGTGAGTTTCCATTTAAGAAACAGTACAGCCTCTGCATGCTACATATCCTGCTATATCCTAGAAGTATGGATTCTTACACTATTAGAGTTTTCGGTGACCCAGTCTTGAAGAAGGTCGCTGAGGATGTCGAAAATATTGATGGAGACCTTGTCTCTACGTGTGAGCGTATGCTGACTGCTATGTACCAGGCACCAGGAATTGGGTTAGCCGCTCCCCAAGTGGGAATAAGTAAACGGTTTTTTGTGTATGACTATGGTGATGGCCCAAAAGTCCTCATTAACCCTGTGATCAAAGAAAGTGACGGAGAGTGGGAATTTGAAGAGGGATGTCTTAGCGTGCCGGGTTTGTCTTGGAATATAATCCGACCGAAGTTGATCCACATAACAGGATTTGATCTTAACGGAAATGAAATATCAATTGAGGCGGATGAATTAGAGTCAAGGTTATACCAACATGAAATGGACCACCTTGATGGGAGACTGCTTCTAGAATACCTAGACGAAGATCAGCAACTAGAGGCAAAGAGAATTCTTCGAACACGAATAATGGACCAACAACAAAACTCTGGAACCGGTCTAACTGGATTCAATAGTGCTTCCTGATGTTCCTCAGGAGGTAAAAAAAATTGCCTATCTTGGGACCCCTGAGGTAGCAGTTCCACCGCTGAGAGCCCTTCATGATTTGGGCTTAGAGATCCCAATAGTGATCACCGGAGTAGATAAACGCCGAGGGCGTGGAAGTAAAGTTACCCCTAGTCCCGTAAAAGTTGAAAGTGAAAAAATTGGGATACCTGTAGCGCATGACCTTACTGTGCTTTCGGAAGTAGATGTTGACTTGGGGGTAGTAGTTGCATTCGGCCAGATAATTCCTTCCCATATTCTTGCAAATTTGCCTCTAGTGAATCTGCATTTTTCTTTGTTGCCCAAATGGCGTGGTGCAGCTCCTGTTGAGCGTGCAATTCTCGAAGGTGATGAATTTACTGGGGTTTGTGTCATGAAGATAGAAACAACCCTAGACACCGGTGACATATACCGAAAAGAGGTAATTCCCTTAAGCTCCGAAGCATCACTAGATGAGGTGCGAAATGAGTTGTGCGAGAAAGGAATAGAGCTGCTAATTGATTGCTTCAATGTCGGATTTGGTGTGCCTAGACCTCAAATTGGCGATGCCATTTACGCCAGCAAGATAAAGTCAGAAGAGCATCAGATCCAATGGACTCAAAGTGCTTCACAAATTCACCGTGTGATTCGATTAGGTAATGCTTGGACTTTATTAGACGGTAAACGGTTGCGTATTCTTGAGGCCGGCTTTGATGACCTTGGAGACCAAGAGCCGGGGGAAATTAAGGGTGTAGTCGTGGGAACAGGCAAAGGTTCAATAAGTTTAATAACAGTAAAACCTGAAGGTCGGAAAGAATTGCCAGCAAGAGATTGGATAAACGGCTTACGTCTTGGTGCTGAAGCAAGGCTGGGGCAATGAAAGAATCAGGCGTTGAAGCACGAGAAATAGCTATTCAATGCCTTTATCGA
>CAJWRY010000105.1 GCA_913046155.1 uncultured Candidatus Nemicrothrix sp.
TATTGAACACATCGACGATATTATCGCTGACCTTGATAAAGGATTTGCAGCAGCATTATGAGAAAAATACTTGGCAGTTTCGACTGTCAAGTATTTAACTCAGTAGGTCTAAAATTTCTAATTACCACTAGCGTTACATAGCAGAGACATGTCAATGACGTGAGGGCGATCGTGTTGGATGCTCCCAGATCAAAACCAGTTGAGCTAGCAAGCAAACCCATTAACAAGGTGCCAATAGGCACCAGTCCAGCCCAAGCAATATTGAACAGGGACATAACTCTTCCTCTGAATTCTTCTGATACAAGTTCTTGAATCACAACCTGGAGGGTCGTGAACGAAGCAATATAGAAGAAGCCCACTAAGACCTGGAGAACTATTGCTATCTCAAAATTGGTGACGCGAGAAAAGCCAAACAGAAGCAAGCAATAGGGTATTGCAAACAAAGACCCACGTTTCAAAGTTGACGAAGCAGTAAAACTTCCGGCAGCTAAAGCTCCAATCAGTGCACCAAACCCAGTAGCCGCTCCCAACCAAGCAAAATAGCTACTCGGTTTATCTAAACTATTCTCTGTGAAGGAAGGTGTTAGAGCAACATGTGATACTCCAAAAATACTTATAAATCCCACCAGTAATAAAGCTTGCCATGCATCTCTTCGCTCTCGAGCATGGTTAATTCCATCCAAGAGACTTTGTTTGACTGCCACTCGCTCCGTCTCAAGCTCATACGGGAGAAGTGTGATCCCAGCGGCAATGATCAAAGCAAGTGCAAGCCCAATGCTATATAGAGACCATGAAATCTCATATAAATTGCTACTTACCAAAGGTGCACAAAAAGCAGGGCCTAGAACTCTGCTGGCATTAGAAGACATAGCTTGTAATGAAATAGCGCTTGCTAAGTCTTCCGGTGGAACAGTATTTGCAGTTACTGCCTGAACGACAGGACTCAAAACGGACATAACGAGGCCGATGAGAAATGAAGTCAAAAGTAAGATAGCAGGTGAAATTGCGTCAACTGCAACTAAGAAAACCTGAATACCTGAAACAGCAATTAGGGCTGCATAAGAACCCAAAAGTAGCTTCTTGCGATCAAGGCGATCAGCAAGAAGCCCGCCCAATGGTCCAAAAAAGAGGACAGGAAGAAAAGTCACCACGAAAAGCATTGAAACCCACAACTCGTCCTTTGTGAGATCAGACATGAGTGCCTGATACGAAATGTGCGAAAACCAAAATCCAATCTGTGCCGCAATAGACCCTACGTAAAATTTGCGAAACTCGAGATGAGCGAAGGCACGAAATGCGACCAATTTCGTATTATCTTCGAGGAATGACACCCTCTAACACTAGTGAAACAAATGGATAATCATGTCCCTAAGGGTTGAAAACGTTTGTAACCCTTCACCTACATTTAGAAGCGACATCGTTCTTGTCAATTAGGGTATTAGTCTTAGAGTGTGAATCTTCAATGGGCCCTACCACGATCGCTGCTCTTATTACTGCCTCTCATACTGCTAGCATCATGCTCGGATCCAGTGATACCTCTTGCAGAACTCCCACCTGAGCCAACCCCTCTTGAATCACAGCCACCATCAGTGATGAGTAATGACATGAATCAACTTACGCAAGAAATAGAACCCGGATTAACTGATACAACAATTCGCATAGCAGTCATTGCAGATGGGCCGAATGAATATCTCAACGACTCAGAGGCCCTAAGCGTTTGGCAGTCAGTAGAAGCCTGGGCTGAATCAGTAAACCGTTCAACTAAATTAGCGGGAAGAGAGATAATAGTTGAAAGGATAGATTCTGCCACCTTTCGCCACGTTGAGGCAGTCAATGCTGTTTGCGAAGGGAACTACTTTGCTCTAGTCGGCTCATTCGCAGTAAATGACTCCGATGGGTTAAATTTACTTCAGTCTCCAGAATGCTTACTCCCTGATTTTCCAGCTGCGACATTTTCACTGCGAAGGCTTTACTCGGGACAAACTTATCAGTCCAACCCAATTGCAGGAGTTACTAGTAATGCAGGATGGGCATCGTATTTCGCACAAAGAAACCCTTCGGCGATTGAAAGTGTAGCTACCCTTCTTCCGGAACTACCTTCGATTGTTCTTGCCGGTGAGAGGTTGTTGGAATCAGCCACTGCTCAGGGACTTAAATTTTCTCATAGCCCCGTATATGAAATCGAAAGCGACTTTCTGTTTGAAGCCGAAGCTTTGCTCCAAACAGAAAGCGATTCCCTCGTCTGGGTCACAAGCGGAAGAGAGCTAATACGATTTTTGAATACTTTGCAAGATGTGAGCCCCGAAAAGTCTTTCGGCTTCATCAGTTGTGGGCAAAAGTGTTATAACCCAGACTGGGTAGCATCTGCAGGTGAATCAGGTCAAGGAGTCTCAGTTTGGTTACCACACCTCCCAATAGAGGAAGCCGAATTAAACGATGAATTATTAAGATACCTATTCTTTATGAGTATGGCTCATGGATCTGACTCCAAACCCACAGCCGCCGGTATAGCGGCTTGGAGCGCCGCCCTGCTATTTGAAGAAGCTGTTTCTCGATCAGTTGGAACGAACTCTGCATCATACAAACCTGAAAATCTCAGCCAAGAGGGTGTCCTTGCAGCTGCACAAACTATTACTTTCTGGGATGCACGTGGTCTTCACGGGATTTCTAACCCCGCAGATGTCATTCCATCCTCATGTTTCGTAATCATGACTTTAGATGATGGCCTCTGGGAAAGAGAATTTCCTCCTCGGCCAGGGGAATTAAATTGTGAAGATGAGAATCTCGTAGAATTGAGAGCAACTACTAACCTTGAAGAGGTTGAAGAGGAATTAGAAAGTCCCGAGTGAACTTAGTATTGGTGCTAGCCGAATTTGGGTGCTGCAAAAGCAGGAATCCCTGTTTCTTCTCCATTAAATAATTCATCCTTAAGCTCACCAATCTGGCTGATAGAGAGTTTTTGGGCGTCTAGTTTAATGTGATTAATATGTGACCAGCTCCGCATCCACCAGACACCACTACCGCCGACAATGAATGCTTGCCCATTTACGTCTTTCGCCTCATCTGTGCATAGCCAAACGACAAAAGGAGAAACATTAGCAGGGTCATACACATCAAATTGATCTTTACTTTCTGGTGCAGCCATTGACTGTATGTAGTCGGTCAGTCCTGTTCGCGCTCGCGGAGCAACAACATTAGTCGTGACACCATATTTTGATAACTCTCTTCCAAGCGTGAGAGAAAGAGTAAGTATTCCTCCCTTAGCAGATGCGTAATTTGATTGAGCTGGCCCACCAAATAGCCCTGATTCACTTGTAGTGTGGATCATTCTTCGAGCTGAGTCTTTTCCTGCCTTAGATTGATTCCTCCAGTAGATAGCAGCTGATCGAGCGCAAACAAAGTGCCCTTTTAAATGAACGGCAATCACTTCATCAAATTCCTGTTCGTTCATTGAGAAGCTCATGGCATCTCGCAGTATTCCAGCGTTATTGATTAAAATATGGAGGTCGCCAAAGGCTTCAAGCGCAGTTGCGACTAAATCCTCTCCAGTGTTCCAGTCTGAAACGCTTCCGATATGAGAAACAGCTTCCCCGCCATTTGAGTTTATTCTGGCGACTGTATCATCAGCGACCTCGCCAATATCATTCACGACGACTTGCGCCCCTTCTGAAGCAAGTAACAAGGCGTGTTCTCTCCCCACTCCGCTACCTGCTCCCGTTATGACAGCTACTTTGTTATCTAGTCGTCCCACTTTGACTCCTTGTTTATTAAGAGGTTCAATTACATGGTTTAGCTAAAGCTCATAGTCTTTCGATTAACATTGCCATGCCTTGCCCACCGCCAACGCACATTGTTTCTAAACCAAATTGCTTGTCAGTGTCGTGCAAACTGTTAATCAATGTGGTCATGATTCTAGATCCGGTCATACCGAAAGGATGCCCTAAAGCAATTGCTCCACCATTTATATTCAACTGTTCGTCAATGTCTATGCCTAAGGCGTCAGCAGATCCGAGTACTTGCACTGCAAATGCTTCATTAATCTCAACAAGGTCAATGTCGCTCATTTGCATTCCTGCTCGGTCTAGTACTTGTCGACACGCATCGATAGGGCCAAGGCCCATTATTTCAGGATTTAAAGCTGAAACTCCACTTGCAACTATTCGCGCCAAAGGTTGTAGGCCAAGTTCCTTGGCCCGAGTGTCGCTCATTACTACAACTGCTGCAGCGCCGTCGTTAAGGGGACAAGCATTGCCAGCAGTAATTGTTCCACCCGGACGGAATACAGGGCTCAGCTGTGAAACGCCCTCAAGAGTTGTTCCTTCCCTGATACCATCATCCTTTGATACAACAGATCCATCTGGAAGCGTATATGGAGTGATTTCCTGTTCAAAAAAGCCCCGTTTCATAGCTGCTTCAGCTAGATTCTGCGAGCGTACACCAAACTCATCTTGCCTTTCTCTTGATATACCTAAATGTTCTGCGACATTTTCAGCTGTTTGGCCCATAGCTATATAGACATCGGGCAATCCGTTAGGAGCTTCCCAGTTGCCGCTTTCACCTGATGTTCTTTCGGCGCTTCTTTGTTCGGCATCAGTAAATAATTCATTGTGTGGCCCGGTGTCTGCGGCGCCATTCATGTATCTGCTCACAGTTTCAACACCTCCAGCAACGAAACAGTCTCCTTCTCCTGCTTTTATGGCGTGGG
>CAJWRY010000106.1 GCA_913046155.1 uncultured Candidatus Nemicrothrix sp.
AAAGATATGGGGATGGTCAATGCGATTGCTCCTCACCCCGAATTAGAGAATTATGCGCTTGATTGGGCAGAAAAGATAAACGGTAAATCCCCGACTGCTAATCGCATGGCTAAGTTCGCATTGAACCTTATTGATGATGGACTTATAGGCCAACAAATATTTGCGGGTGAGGCCACACGCCTCGCATATATGACTGATGAAGCCCAGGAGGGCAGAGATGCTTTTCTAGAGAAACGCAACCCTGATTGGAGTTCTTACCCTTATCATTTCTAGTGTTCCTTTAACGTTTATCGAATGTAACGTGAAGGTCTTTAAATGAACGAAGGGTGAAATTCATGTGGTGCTGGAAGCTATTCTTTCCTTCGGCAAATTTAAAATTTTCCATCCTAGCGAGCAGCAGATTTGTAGCTATATTTTGCTCTAGCCTTGTAAGGCCTGCTCCTGGACAATGTGTTTCACCTATCGAAAAAGCGAGATGCTTACTTGCATTTTTTCGATCCAAATCAATGTCAGCTGGGCATGCGAATTGATTTTCATCTCTATTTGCAGCGGCATAACGCATGTGAATATGTGCGCCTTTGGGGATGGAGATTCCGCTCAATTCAACATCCTCGATTGTATGTCGATCCATGCCTTGTGTGGGAGATTCCAATCTCAGGACTTCTTCAACAAAGGTTGTTATCTTCTGTGGGTTATCTGCTAGATATGTTTGCAAATCTGGATTTTCAATAAGCATCCAAAGTCCAGATGTCAGAGCGAAAGTAGTCGTTTCATTCCCACCTATGTACAGGTGATCAATCATGTTGATAATTTCAGCATCCGTTAGCATTCGTGTCTCGGAGTGAAGTTTCACAGGCGTATGAACTAGATAGTTAACTACGTCAGCTCTTGGATTATCTTTCGGGTTCTTTCTTCTATCTTGTATGTGGTCGTAAATGTAGTGTTGGAACTCAACCATTAATCGCGATACTTCTCGTTCCTCCTCTACTGTTAATTGAAGCGAGAAAGGAGCAACCCATGCTTCGCTCCATACCTTTAGGTTCTCAAGGTCTTCAAGCGGAAAGCCCATCATGGCCGTAATGACCATGGATGGCAATAGCTCAGCGAATTGTGAAACATATTCAACTTCTCCATCATCAATCCAAGTGTCTATTAACCCATTTGCAGTATTCGTTATTAGTTCGGTTTGTTCCTTTGACCCCGTAACAGAAAAGAAATGATCAACCATATCTCGGTATCGTCTATGGTTTGGAGGATTTGACCCCAAGACAGACTGTTTTGGCCAACCATTGGCTGCAAAGTAGTCTTGTGCTTCCTTATCAGCGATAAGGGGTCGTGATTTTCCTGCCCCACGCTTGAATGTGTCTGTTTTTCTTAGTATTTGATGAATATCTTGGTAACGCGTTAGGAAATACGTTTCAGTATCAGGCACATGATAAACAGGACACTCGGCGCGAAGAAGGTCGTAAGTTGGATACCAATTCTCGATAGTCTCCGCTGCGAAAACATCAACTTCACTTATTGAGTTTGGTGATGAACTTTCCATTTCTCTGCTTTCTCTTTTCTCAGATTAGCAAGTTCTCAATTATTTTCAATGAATCGTTCGTCGCAGTGAGATGAACATGGCACTATATAAAAATGAATTATCAAATTAATCCAAGAGTTATCAGCCCGCCTGCAGCGAACTATAGTCATGCAGTCCTATCAACTAATCCTGAAAAAATACTTCACACATCTGGAGTTGTTCCAGTCACCACCGATGGAAGCACTCCGGTCGCAATTCGCGACCAAGCAGATCTTGTATGGATGAATATCACTGAAATTCTCAGAGAAGCACATTTAGAGTTGTCAAATATCGTTTCGATAACCACCTACGTGGTTTCTGGAAACGACCTAGGAGAGGTGATGAAGTCTAGAGATCAACAACTTGGAGATCATAAACCCGCTTCTACCCTAGTTGTAGTTCCAGAACTAGCCAAGGAACAGTGGAAAATGGAAATTTCTGTTGTAGCAGTTAAATGACGACTAGGAATTCAATGCAATTACGTCGTAACTAACATGCAACTCTTTGAGACCACGCAAAACGAACGACTCTTCATATTCGTATTTGTTCTTATCATCCACCAACTGAATATTCTTTATGTTCGCTAGGAGCAATTGAATAGCGATACGTGCTTCCTTCCTAGCAAGTAAAGCCCCTATGCAATAGTGTTCGCCATGACCGAAAGCCAAGTGCTCTCTTGCGTTCTCTCTATCAACACGGAAATCATCGGGATCATCAAATATCTCTGGATCTCTATTAGCCGCAGCATATATCACCCAAAGATGATCCCCAGATTTAATTTCAACATTATTAACTTCCGTGTCTTCCTTAGCCATTCGGAATAGACCACCTACCGGAGCTTCGTACCTAAGACCCTCTTCAATAAAGTTATCTATCAAGTCCGGGTTACTTCGCAACCTATCTTCAAGCTCGCTATCCACTGCAAGTCTATGAATTAAGTTTGTAAGTAATTTAGTTGTGGTCTCATTACCGGCTACTAGAAATTGTTGAAGCATCGAAAGCATTTCTGCATCGTTTAACTCTTCATCATTTACTTCGGCGGTAGCAACGTCTGAGATAATGTCCTCTGTTGGATTAGCTCTACGTTCAACAAGTAGATCTCCAAAAAATTCATTAAATCCCTTGAGTGAAATTAGATAATCCTTAACTTTATCAATACTAGGATCCGGATTCCCTACAGGCATCACAAGGTCATCTGACCATTTTTTAAAGGTATCAAGGTCGTCTATTCCTACTCCCAAAGCTTTGGCAATAATCGTCATCGGAAGCCCTACTGCAAATTCCGAGACAACTTCCATTTCGCCTTTACTTCGTATTGGGCTCAGGAGCTCCGTTGTCACTTGCTCGATCATGGGTTCCATACCTCTTAGACGACTTGGCCTAAACGCACGGTTTACTGCTTTACGTTGGCGCCGATGCTCGGGGGGGTCAGCGTTGAGCAGAACAGCTGCATTTGCCGCATTGGCAAGGAATGTCTCAAAATATTGCGCCATGTCTGGATCCTTTGATAGTTCCTCCATAGCCAGCACAAAACCATTTCGTCCATCTCTTGGACCAGTAGGAGAAAGTGAAGAGAAACGGTCTGTATCGTGCAATACCTCCATCACGTCTTCATATCTGGTACATACCCATGCCCCAAGCTTGTCGCTGTAGTGGATTGGCGACTCTTGTCGCAATTCAGAAAAGATAGGATAAGGGCAACCTATTGCCTCTTGATCCCTCGCAATTAAAGCATCCAATTGGTCTGTCACATTAGCTCCTTCCATTATTCGCTAAATATTCGTCATACCGCCATCAACTCTTAGGGTTTGCCCTGTTACATAGCTTGCTAGGGGGGATGCAAGAAAGCAAGCTACATGCGCAATCTCATCAGGTGTTCCCCACCGCCCCATTGGAACCCGCTTAACAAAACTTTCTTTGACAAAGTCTTTACCTAACTTTTGAAAAGTTGATTCCCACATCTCGGTGTCTGTAAGGCCTGGAGCTACTCCATTAACCCTGACTCCTTTGTTGCCCCACTCGTTAGCAAGATTCTTCGTCAAAGTATTTAGACCTCCCTTAGATGCCGCATAGGCACCCTGAGTGCCACCAGCACCTGTAGCGGCGGTGGAGGAAATGTTCACTATTGATCCTTGAGTCGCGAATAGTTCTTTAGCGAAAGCTGAGCAGAGAAGAAAGACTTGACGAAGATTGACCAAGAATGTTTCATCCACTGCTTCTGCCGTGACTTTGTGCGCTGGTTCGTTTCGTTCAACGGCAGCATTATTTATGAGAATATCTATTTTGCCAAACTTGTTTATCGTTTGAGCGCGAATGCTCTCTACAGATGCCTCTTCTGAGAGGTCCACAGGGACAGTCAGTGAAGCGTTTTTCAAACTATTAGAAAGTTCTTCTATTTTGTTTTCGCTTCTGGCCACCAGTACAACTGAAGCTCCATGACTATCTAGCTGCTTAACAATTGATTCCCCTATCCCTCTACTTGCTCCGGTAACTACAGCGACTTTTCCTTGCAAGTTGTAGTCCATGGTTCTCCGCTCCTTGTTCATTTTGCTCCGAGTAAAGCAAAGTAGTTCTGATGATGGCACAATGGAGAGATGGATACGCAATTTGATTACAAATCATTTGAAACTATCACGGTTGAAATTCACAACAATGTTGGAAAAGTTACGTTAAACCGTCCTGAAGTACTTAATGCATTTAATGACAAAATGTGCAATGAAGTGGAGCAGACTTGGAAAGCGTTTCGTGTAATGGACGAAGTTCACAGCATATTATTAACTGCTAGCGGCGATAAAGCATTTTGTGTCGGAATTGACCGGAACGATGATATGCCAGCTCTTGATGACTCTGAGAACCTATATGGAACATCAAATAACTACATGTATGACGACCCGGGCGATGCTCTTGGTCCAAAATCGTGTGATCTCTGGAAACCTGTGGTTACCGCAGTCAACGGGATGTGTTGCGGGGGTGCCTTTTATTTACTAGCTGAGAGTGACATCATCATCGCTAACGAAAGCGCGACGTTCTTTGACCCACATGTGACTTATGGTATGCCTGCGGTTTACGAGCCAATGAAAATGGCTCAACGCGTACCACTAGGTGAGATTCTGCG
>CAJWRY010000107.1 GCA_913046155.1 uncultured Candidatus Nemicrothrix sp.
TTCCGTCAATCAATGTTGTTTTCCCATGATCAACATGGGCGATGATCGCGACATTACGGATAGTTTTCTGTGGTTGCATGACCGGACCACAGTACAAGAGTTCAGTACCTTTTCCTCAGATACATGAAGATATAAACTCGGAGTAATTTAATTCGTGCAATCAATTTGAATCGGACTACACATGCAAATAGCCATACCAATATTTGATCAACTCACCGCCCTAGACTGCGTCGGCCCGTATGAGGTCCTACAACGTTTACCAGGGGCCACCGTTGCATTTATCGGGAAGGAAAAGGGAAATGTACGAACTGATAATGGTTTCTTGGGATTAGCTGTAGATTACACATTTGATGAAATCTCGTCACCCGATGTGATCCTTGTGCCAGGAGGAGTTGGCACGCGAGCCTTTCTTGATGGGAACGATCATGAGATTATTACATGGCTCAAAAACGCCCACTCGACATCACAATACACAACTTCCGTGTGCACAGGGTCACTCGTACTCGCAGCCGCAGGTTTACTCACCGATCTCACTGCGACAACACACTGGTCAGCGTACGACACTTTGAAGGAACTGGGGTCTTTGCCAGTTGCGGATCGCGTAGTTGAACATCTTGATCAACGAATCATAACTGCAGCGGGTGTATCAGCAGGTATAGACATGGCACTACGTCTGTCTCAATTGCTTGTAGATACTGAAGCGGCGAAAGCCATGCAACTTATGATCGAATATGATCCTCAACCCCCTTTCAATGCGGGAACAGTCTCTGCAGCCGGCGAACAAGTCATGGAACGCCTCATTCAATACGCAGAGCATAAACAATAGAGATACGCCTCTGTATTTGCTTGCAGAAATTCTGTCGTAGAATACAAAGGTGGTAGCAAAACTCACTCATCTCGCTCTTCCATGCCATGACGTTGAGAAAACAATTCAATGGTACGAACGTTTTACCCCATTGAAAGTGATCCATCATCGTGAAGACAGCGGCGCCAAAGTTGCATGGATACAAGCGGATGATAAAAGCATCTTTCTAGTATTTCTTCAATCGCCTGACTCTAAGGAACCAAAACCAATACTGTCACCATTTGCTCATCTAGGAATCGAACTGGAATCTGAAGAAGAAGTCAATGCAATCGCTGAAGAAGGACGCCATCATGATTGTTTGGTATGGGAACCTAGACAAGAACCCGACCCTGTCGGCTATGTCTGTGCCTTAAGTGACCCGGATGGCAATCTCGTAGAATACTCTTATGGGCAAAGCATTAAATAAACTGCCTTGCATATGAAACAGCTCTAGTTACTAGTAAGCGTGGCGTTTGCTCATCTGATTGAAAGCAACTGCAATCACGATTCCTGCAATGACTCCCAGTCCACCACTTAAAGCAATGATGACGTCTCCATTTATAGCATCATCAATGGAGTCCCCTTCGCTTACTATTCCTCCGAAGATAGCGAAAGCAACTGAAGCCCACCAGAAAATAAAGCCAGCAAGCCAGAATTTGTTTCGCCCTCCATTGTCCTCTCCGACTTCGGTAGCATTTTTCCAAGCATCACTAATGATCTGATATGGAACGAACAGGAACATAACTGGTGTGAACCATCCACCGATCGCCCAACCACGACTCCACCGCCCTGAACGTCCTCTAGATTCAATGTTTACTGTCGCTCGCCAAGCCCAGATAATAAGCAATACAAATAACGGAATACCAATAAGGAATTCAATAGCGCTAGCACCTTCAACAAATGCATCAGCATCCTCTCCATCACTCCAACTGACGAACGTTCCATTCTTTATATCAGTCAATAATGAAGCTCTATAAGCGAAAGCAATGAGGGTTATCAGTCCTGTCACAGCTGTTAGTCCAGACAAAATTGAAACGGCCTTACCCAAACCAAGAAGATTATAGGATTTATCATTATTGCTCTCTGAGGGAATTAACAAGGCTTTTTGTTTCTCGTACTCTTCCTCAGTGATTAACGAATCAGCACGTAATTCATCTAACCTTCTAAGTTCTTCCATCCATTCAGCCATACATAACCCCCTAAAGTAATTGTGGCACTGAACTCGCAACTTCTATGAACATATAAACAGGTCTTTTGAAATACCTCAAATATGACTAGTTTCTATCTCTAAACCCAAAACCTTGTCATTTAGGGTTTCGCTACAGTGAAATTAGAAATTATTCTCTAATTGAGGGGGATGCTTTAGTTTTTAAAGGTATGAAAAGGAGTTTTATCTAGCACTATGCGTGTCTTTTACTCATTTGATTAATGCTATCGCCATCACGATTCCATATATAGGATGGCAATTTACAGGCCAAGTAACTCTGGTACATACCACCCACACCATGTTGTATCGAATTCTTCGGTGTTACCGCATGTAGCGGCGAGTTGGAAGTAATCATCGTCTTCAGTCCCCCATGAAGCGAAATATAATAGATCGCATGAGTCCCCATTGCCTTGTGAGCATTCATCATAAAGTGTGTCAAGGTTTGGGTCCTCTCCGTAACTTATCGGAAAGGAGGTTTCGAAATATTCGACACAATCGACATCAATTTCAACTTGATCACCGCATGTTGCTCCAAAGTTCGTGTATTCACCACCTACGGGTAAATACAGCTCAAGATAATATAAGCTGTCACACGCCCAGTAGGTCTCACCAGAACATAGATCCCAGAGATAGTCACCAATAATGTTTGTGCCGTAAGCGAACCCATCACAGTTCTCTGCGATAACAGTCCCATCTTGTATGGAACGTTCAATAAATGCTCCTAGGTGGCTATAGGTAAAGCTTTCACCTAGAAGTTGAGCTCCGCCTTCTTGAGTCTCCTGAGTTACTACACCGACGACTTTCCCAGTTTCAGAAATAAGCGGTCCTCCACTTGACCCGTAATCACTGGCTTCATCCGAAACGATTCCAATGCGGCTGGAGCCTTCGCGAAGAAATGAGATAATTGATCCTGAGCTAACAGAGAATTGATAGTACGGGGCGGGGTAACCCAAGCTAACTACTTGTTCTCCTTCTCGTAATTCATTTGGATCAGCCCATTCAAGCCATAAATCAACAGGTTCTGAAATCTGCACCACTGCAACATCCAATCCCCAATCTTTCCCGATAACAACACCTTCTAAGGTGTCTCCATTTCTTGAAATCAGAGTTGGTGTCATATCAGGACCTATTACATGTTCATTCGTAATGAATATGTTTGGGGTAATAGCAAATGACGATCCCCCCGATTCTGTTCCGCATGCGCTCGTGGCTACTTCCCACACTGCATCTCCGAGTTGCTCTCCGATATCAGCTGGAGATAGTAGAACAGGTTCCTCTCCTATTTCTTCAACAGGTCCTTCTTCACCTGCTGTGCCTGCATCTTCAGAATTTGATGAAGTGATATCCAGTTTGTCATTGGAGTTGCTGCACCCACTTAGTGGGATAAGAAGTAGAAGAAAAGAGAATATAGAAATAGTAGTTTTGTTCTTCACGCTCATATTTTAGTGCAGATGACCTTCTCATGGAGCCTAATACCTGTCCTATTGGAAGGTCTTAAACTATTAACCTTCGTCTGCTTGGGCGTAGGGGCTTTCGAGCACGCTTTCGTGACCATCCGTGATTGGTTGGTCAACCCGCTGACCGCTGCTACCACCCGGACCAAATGAATTTATGACATTGTAAAGATCAGCTCGTTCGGGTATCTCTGGGAGTTGTTGTGGCTGACCTGGCATTCTGGCAATATGAAGTGTTTGTGTTGGGAACGCGAACTCGACTTGCAGTGATTCGGCGAGTCGCATGATATCGAGATTAAGTACGTGACGGGTACGTAACTCTTCGTTCCAATCTTCAGCATCTATGAAGCAGTACACCAGTATGTCAAGGCTGGTAGCGCCGAAGCCATGGAACTCAACAATGTAATAGTCCTGTCGCATGCCTGGGTTGGCTTGGATGATGGCTCGGATCCCCTCAACGAATGCCTGTAACTGATCAGGCTTTGTATGGTAAGCAACGCCAAGTGTGGTCTTGTATCGTCGCCAGCGACGCTTACCCATGTTGTCGATTCCGCTATCCATTAGATTCCCATTCGGAACGCTAATCAACGAGTTGTAGAAGGTTCGTACACGCGTTGAACGAAAACCCACCGCTTCAACCGTTCCTTCAACACCATCAACGACGACCCAGTCACCAACCTCAAATGGTTTATCAGCGAAAATTGTGACTCCGCCCAGCAGATTCCGAATCGTATCTTGTGCAGCCAACGCAATTGCAAGACCACCTAGACCCAAGCCAGCGATCAAAGATGAAACATTGATATCAAGGTTTTGTAAAACGAATAGAATCCCAACGAATGTAACGAACAGTCGTACTGATGTGCGAAATAGTGGCACAAGGCTGTCATCTAGTTTTGACTCGGTTTCGCTGGCTCGCCTAGCCAATACATCCATGACAATGTCAATAGCGCGATAGGCCACCATGAGTGTCCCTACCGCAGCGATCAGAGTCGTCACCTGATCCACAACATTTTCAACCTCTGCATCAAAATCAAGTATCGGGAATCCGAGTAGCAGAGTAATTCCAATAGTGAGCAACAGTATGCCTCGGTTCAAGCGACGTCGTTCAG
>CAJWRY010000108.1 GCA_913046155.1 uncultured Candidatus Nemicrothrix sp.
TTGGCATAGATAGTGTTAATCCACTCATCCCGCTTTGAGCAGTCCCTACCCAGTAGGCATCAATGTCCTCAGTGGTTAGCTCAACTGATTTTAAAGTTTGAGTTGTCGCATCTATCAATAAATCGTCAGCACTTTTGTCCCAGTGTTCTTTGAAAGGGGTGCACCCTATTGAGATTATGGCTACTTTATCTTTAATCCCGTTTGATGCCATCGTTATTCCTTTGTAGATCGTATTGGGCGGACTTTCCAAAAGTAATTATGAATTCCGTCTGCGGTAAATAGTTTACGGAATGTGGGTTCTACGTTCATCCCTATCTCTACTTCGTTTTCCGCTATATCGGTTATTTCAATTGGTATTCGGCCGCCATTATTAAAGTCCACCACTGCAAATACCACCGGAGGGTTTTGTGAGTAAACCAGATGGTCAACGGTAAATGTGACGACTGTACCGATTGAGGAGGCCATTGACTGCGTCAACATCGAATCGTTGTTATCTGCTTGGTTGATTGATAAGCGTGATGGGGGCATATGAATGAGCCCTGATTGGTCGCCGCGTGATGCAACGAAACCATGTTTCCAATCTGATTCTCTTTTGGAAGCAGAGGCAGAGATCCGAGAGGGGGCTGGTCGATTTGGTGGTTGTACAGGTAGCATTTCTCGCCATTGAAGAAATTTTCCATAGGAAAGGTCGGACCGGTTTTCGATTTGATGTTCAATTGGGTTCAAAACTTCTTTGTCGCTTGTAACTTCAAAGATAAGTATCTCAACGCCGTCGTTGAAGGAACATAAAGCTATCTTTTCCCCCAAGTCGGCATGTTCTAGTGCAGAAAGCAGAAGCAAGCCGGCTTCAGCAGCGCCAGCGTTCCCAACACTTGAAGCAATGCTGTCTTGGAACCTTTCTACGGTGATAAGTTTCGCAGCTTGGCGCTTCACTCTTTCATTTTGACCGGTCAAAACGACAGTACTTACATCGCTATCTTTGAGACCGCTGTTCGATAAAGCTTGACCCCATGCTTCTTTAATTAATGGAATGTACGCATCTTCCACGAAACGCGATTCCCATTGCTTTGCGACTTTTTCTCGAGGGTCACGCCACCTGTCAATGAATTCCAATGTCTCTGAACACCCGCCAAGATACGTAGCTAGTAACTGGTCAGCAGTTGCATCGCCGATCAGAAAAGCAACTGCAGCATCTCCGCCTTGACTCTCGTCAGGGCTTGATGGCAAACCTCCACGTATATCTGCTTGAACGAGTAACACAGTTTGATTTGAGGTTAAGGCTGTTTTGATAGCGCCAATTCCTGACTTCAAAGCTCCATTGAAATCATATGCTGAAGTAGCTTTTGGTAATTGAAGTGCGGAATGAATCACGTTTGCGTTTGTCTTTTCCAAATAAGGTGGTTCAGAAGTCGTGAACCACAATGCTTCGGGCTCAATATTCCCTTCTGCAGAAACAATTTTTCGTGCGGCTTCAAAACCCATAGTGACCGTATCCTCATCATGTGCTGCTACAGATCGAATGCCAGACGCACGGCCGGAACCGAAGAAATTCGTTATATCTGTTCGCTTCAACCGGTAGTGCGGTAAATAGGCTGAACTTTTTATAATTCCTCTCACGCTCTTATTGTAGTGATTTTTGCGCAACGTGAGTGATGGTCGCAACGATCAAGAGATTAGCCAACGCCTTTTTTATATAACAGGAGAAGATCTTCGTCGCTTTGTGCTTCTAGGAGAGCATCTGTCCACCTATGGAACCGCTGTCCCCCTTCTTCGTTTCTACCAAAATAAAAGTGGGATTTCGCTCCAGTTTTGACAGTTTTTTGGATCCTGTTTCCTGTGAAATAGTCCTCTTCCGCTACTACGTAACGAAGAAATTCCATAGTTCTAGCTATTTCTTCCTTCTGCTCCGAATTAGGCTCAAAGGTAGCAAGGAAATTCTGGTGAGTTACCGATGTGTCAGGGTCTGCCCCGGGAAATAGTTGCGAGACCATGTAGATATGCCCACCTGCTTCGAACGAAGCGATTGAGATATGGGGAAAGATTGTCCATACCCCACTCACTAACTTTGTATGAGACCATTCTTCTTCAGGAGTATCAACTAGATCTAGTAATCTGTGATCAGGTGCTTGTACCCGTTGATGGGGGCCCCAATTATCAAAAATAGATTTATTGTTATATTCAGGACCAAAGGTATTTTTATGAAGTACAGGCAAATGGTAAAAGTCTAGGTACCCATCGTATGCAACTTTCCAGTTTGGGCCTTCAATTGTTTGTTGTCCAACTAAATGGCAGTTAGCGAGGTCATGGCTTTCTAAATACTCGTCATATCCAGCCAAAAATTCATTCAAGTGCAAATCTCTCTTGGGAGTAATGGAACCCCAGATAATTCCTACCCTCTCTTCAACATTTAATGGTGTTAAGCCAAGGCAAGAAGTATCAACTTCACCAAATTCTTGCTCATCAAGTATTGCAACAAGCTCTCCAGCCAAGTTATATGTCCATGCGTGGTATGGACATGCAAAACTTCTTGCACGGCCTTTGCCCTCGTCTAATATTTGTGCACCTCTGTGACTGCACATATTTACGAATCCGCCTACATTTCCTTCTCTATTTCGGACGAGGATTAAAGGCACGCCACAAACTTCCATCGCTTTATAATCGCCAGGCTTTTGAAGTTCTGTTGAGAATCCTAGAACAAGGGGCACTCGCCCGAAAATCAATTCCATTTCAGCTTTCCAACGATCCTCATTGAAATAGTTCTGTACAGGTATTTCTACTACCGTTTCAGCGAGTGGTACGGTTCCATTCACAGCATGGTGTAGATGACCTCGTGCTAGTTCAATTAACTTCTCTCTCGACATTTCCCCTCCGTCTACCTATAGTTTTGCATGAAATAGGTACCTGTGTCATTTCGGATAAATATTACCTTAATCTCTGCATTTTCCAGTTGAAACCCCAGATAGATCGTACCCTTGAGTGACTGCAGGAAACTCTGTGCTTGAGATACCGTAAGAAATCTCACTTTGCTGAGTTGATCTTGAAAATACTAACCCGATCACCTGTCCCTTTGCATTAATTATCGGCCCTCCTGAGTCTCCTGCTGCCACGTCAGCGGATAATTCCAAACCTGATCGCGTGTGCTTGCCTTCACCATAGATATCAGCAATCACAATATTGAGCAATCGTAGAAGCGTTACCGGTATAGTCTCAACAAATCCTTGACCTCCAACCAAAATTGAACCTCTTTGATTTTCTTTTGGTTCTGCTATCTGCAGAGGCGTTACTGAAAGGTCAGGACCTTTTAAGAGTGCTAAATCAGTTTCGAAATCAGCGTTAATCGGGTACGTCGTGTTTCTACCCCCATTGAAATCAATTACCTCTAATTTTTCAGTTCCGGCTATTACGTGAGCGTTCGTTAGAATTCCCTCCTCAATCAAGACCCCCAAGCCGACAGAGCTTTTTCCGCATGCTAGACCTTCAACTATGAAAACAGAGTTTTGGGCCTCCTTTAGAACTTGACGTGGGACAGGCTTTTCCTGATTTCCACAACTCAAGGACGTCAAGATGAGACACGTGAGAGCTATTTTAAGTAAAGCATGCTTCAACATATATAAAACAGTAGCCCCACTGAGCACATTAAACGCTTAGGATGAAGTCTTGGCTGGGCTTAGAGCGCTAACAGCGGTGACGTAAGGTAGGAAGAGAATGACAGACCGAGAGATTCGAGGGGTCTGGATAGGGCTGAGTGGGTACATCCTTTGGGGATTGTCCCCTATCTTTTGGAAAGCTTTGAACCAGGTTGAAGCTATGGACATTGTTTCGTGGCGTGTGATCTGCACGTTTATCTTTGTCGCTCTATGTAATTCACTACTTCGCTTTACAAGGAGGGGAAAAGTAGATCATTTACCTTTTCTTCGCAATAAGCTATCAATTCTTGGAGGGGGGCTGATTGGTCTTAACTGGGGGATGTTTGTTTGGGCAGTTGAGTCAGAGCGTGTGGTTGAGGCTTCATTAGGTTATTTTATGAACCCTTTAATGAATGTTTTTCTTGGTGTCGTCTTCCTTGGCGAAGCACTCAGGAAAGCACAGTGGCTGGCGGTAACTTTCGCTGCCGCAGGTGTGTTATGGCTTACAGTTTCACTTAACGCCTTCCCTTGGGTATCGCTAACATTAGCAATATCGTTTGCGCTCTACGGTCTGATAAGAAAGGTCGCTCCAGCCAGCCCACTTCAAGGGTTAAGGGTTGAAACTTCCGTCCTGCTAATTCCCGCCGTTGCTTTCGTTCTGCTTCGAGGCAACGCTTCAGAGAACCTAACCGCCGATAATGCTACGGTCATCCTTATCTTGCTGTCTGGCGCTGTCACAGGCATTCCTCTTCTACTGTTTGCTTCCTCAGCTAAGCGTATTCCTCTAAGCATTCTCGGAATACTGCAATATATTACTCCTACAATTCAGTTTCTACTTGGCGTTTTCGCATACAACGAAACCTTCGATAGCAATCGGTTGATTGGGTACTCAATAA
>CAJWRY010000109.1 GCA_913046155.1 uncultured Candidatus Nemicrothrix sp.
ATCTTTTCTTCATTATCCTAGTATCGCCTTTAGTGAGTCAATAAACGAGTTATTTTCCTGTTCCGTGCCTATTGTAGCTCGTAAACAATCAGTTAAATTTGGCCAGTTTGAACAATCACGGACTAGTACTGAATCATTTACAAGCGCTTTCCAAAGGTCATTACCAGACATGTCAACAGTCTCTAGCGGCTTAAATAAGATAAAGTTTGCAGCACTATCCCAAACTTGAAGCGGGAGGTTTTTGAGCTCATCAGATACCTTTTCCCTTTGCGACTTAAGGTATTCGACTCGTTGCCTCATTTCATCTCTATATTTAAGTGCTGTTATCCCAGCTATTTGCTTAAAAGAATCTAAATGGTAGGGAAGCAATACTTCTTTCATTCCATCTATAAGACGACTTGCACCAACGGCATACCCCAACCGCCCTGCAGCAAATCCATGAGCTTTTGAGAAAGTTCGCGTTACGACCATTGGTGCACCATTATCCACGAGTTCTATTGCTGACCAGTCAGAGAACTCTCCGTAAGCCTCGTCAACAACTAGAAGCGAACTATTTTTAGAGCAGTACTCCAAAGCAGAAATGATTGTTTCTTTCGGTTCAATGAGTCCTGTTGGATTATTTGGTGAACAGAGGAATACTATATTCGGTTTAGCTGTTGTGAGCATTTCTAGTCCATTGCGACCGCATAGAAGTAGTTCGTCCCTATTACGGGAGATGACCTCAGTACCGGTAATTTTGGCGATTTGGGTATGCATTGCATAGGTCGGTTCAAACATTATTGCGGATCGATTATTTCCACCGTAAGCGAGCAATATGGCTTGGATAATTTCGTTTGAACCATTTGCGCATACGACATTACTTGGTTGCACGCCATGGGATTGAGCTAACCGAGACGCTAATTCGGAAGCGTTCCTATCTGGGTACCTATTCCATTCAATTGAGGTAACTGCCTCTTTTATTTCGCTAACCCACTGATTAGGAGGAGGCAACGGGCTTTCGTTGGTATTCAGTCGCACCTCTACTGAAAGTTGAGGAGAATGATACCCTTCAACTAATTTGAGGTCATTTCTTATATCAGGCCAAGTCATTTAGTCCCTCAATTCGGAGTCTGATTGATTCAGCGTGCGCGTCCAAGCCTTCTGCATCTGCGATTTTTGTTATGGTCTCAGCAGCTTCCCTTAGTGCATCCGCACCCATTGAAATGATATGGATATCTTTAACGAAGTCATTTATCGTTAAAGCACTCGCAAAGCGTGCACTTCGATCGGTAGGCAATACGTGTGATGGCCCAGCGTAATAATCACCCACTGACGCAGGTGCCATATTCCCCATGAACACAGCTCCGGCATTCTGAATAAGGGAAAGGAAATTTTCTGGATTCTCTATCATCAGTTGGAGGTGCTCGGGAGCAACTGTATTCGCAACATCGAATGCTTGGGAAAGATCTTTAACGAGAACGGCGAAACCGCCTCTATCAAATGTTGACATGATTTCTTGTCGCCTCATTGATTTGTTTACGAGAACTGTTACTTCTTTAAGTATGGTTTCTAGAACTTCTTCGTCTGGGGATATTAACCATGACTGACCGTCGGGACCATGTTCTGCCTGAACTATTAAGTCAATTGCAGCAAATTTGGGGTTTACCGTCTCATCAGCTATTACAACTATTTCCGATGGGCCAGCAAAAGCTGCGGCTATCCCAACGTCTTGAGAGACCATCCGTTGTGCTGTCGCTACATAGATATTTCCAGGGCCAACGATAACATCGACTGCGGCTATGCTTTCTGTTCCATATGCCATAGCGGAAATAGCTTGCGCTCCTCCTATCGCGAAGACAGAGCTAGCTCCAGCTATTTGGGCTGCTACTAATACTGCTGGACTAATCTTATTATCCTGCCCTGGTGGTGTACAGATGATTACGTCACTCACACCCGCAACGACTGCAGGGATTACAGTCATCAGCACAGTTGATGGATAGGAGGCTCTCCCCCCCGGAACATAACATCCAGCTCTAGTCACAGGACGATACACAGTCTGAACTTCCAGATTACCCTCGTTGAATGATCTACCGCTATGCAATTGGGTCTTATGGAATTCCCTGATACGACCGGCCGCTTTTTCAATAGCCTCAATCAGGCCTGCTTCACAGTTCTTAAATGCTTCATCAATTTCAGCTTCGCTGACACGAAAGTCTTCGGGGATGAAGCCATCAAACTTTTCTGCATAGTGACACAAAGCATCGTCTCCTCGACTTTTCACATCGTTGATTATTGCCAAAACAGTCTGTCCAACATCATCGTTTGCTGGGGATGCAGCCGAAAGGGCTGAACTGATGGAATCAATATCTTTTTCGTTGAGGTCTATTCGTTTAAGCACACTTATACGGTATACCCCTACAAAGTGACTTGTGACGGAATTTAGGTTAAGAAGTTAATATGTCAAGTCATGAATTGTTAAAACAACAAAATATAGCTGAGCTGTCATCTATTGATTTTCAAATTGATGATCTTGTTTCAAGGGTAATTTCTACCGCTAAATCCTTGGAGGAGATTGGATTGGAAGCTAGCTCGCATGAATTATTTGAAGTCGAGAGATCTCTTATCGCTGCCTCGAGACGTCTAAGGCGAGCCTCTAACGAGCTTAAACTTTGAAAGCGACTGGGCAAAAATAATTCAGAACGCATTCTACGCAGTTAGGCTTTCGAGCAAAACACACTTGCCTACCGTGGAGGATAACCCTGAGGCTAAACTCGCCATGTTCGTCCTCGGGCAACATAGAGCCCACTGCCCTTTCGATTTTCACCGGATCAGTTTCTTGAGTAATTCCAAGTCGTTGAACTATCCGACTGACATGCGTATCAACTGGTAGCCCCGGTAACCCCAATGAGACGCTTCTAACAACGTTGGCCGTCTTCCTTCCTACACCGGGGAGAGTTACAAGATCATCCATACCGGAAGGGACCTCTCCGCCATATTCCATCAACAACCTTTGAGCCATTCCTTGCAAGTTCTTCGCTTTTGACCGGAAAAGACCAATCGTCTTGATTACCTCCTCAATTTCTCCGATTTCTGCTATCGCTAGTTTTTCAGGGGTGCCATATACTTTGAATAGTTTTGGCGTTGCCTTATTCACAGACTTATCAGTGGCTTGCGCCGAAAGTATGGTCGCAACCAATAATTGAAAAGGAGTTTCAAATTCCAGCTCACACTCCGCTTCAGGAAAAGTAGATTTCAATTCTTGATTAGTTCTCCTACATCTTCCTTCAGGTGATCTTGGTTTAGCCATGCTCACAACATAGTACGGCTACTGGCAGTAACTTAATGATATGAACATTCTTATTTCAGATGAAACTCCTTTTGGCTTTGACCTTTCCATGACGGTACCTCAGGGGTTCAATCGCGATTTGCTCACAGTTGAATTGACTGCAGCTTTAAGAGAAACGTCAATGCCTACGGATTCCTTAGTCCAAATTTGGATTGAAAATGTGCAAATGAATGATGATAACTTACTAAACTCCATTGGCTTTTCCAGTTATCGCGATCTCTGGCAGATGAGGTGCAAATTTCCTCCGAACGGGGAAGGTATAGCAACTAGGCCATTCATTTGCGGCGTTGATGATGAGGCGTTTCTTGAGGTCAACTCCAGAGCATTTTCTTGGCACCCTGAGCAGGGTTCCCTAGATTCACCAAAGCTAAATGATCTTTTCAAAGAGGAATGGTTTGATAATGAGGGCTTCCTGTTATTGGAAGTTGAAAATCGCCTCGCAGGGTTTTGCTGGACAAAGGTACACCATCAGGGTGACCTTATACTAGGAGAAATTTACGCAATAGCAGTAGACCCAGATTTCCATGGCAGAGGTTTTGGTAAACGGCTTACAACCTCAGGCCTGAACTATCTCTCGCGTGTCGGAGCAGATCTTGGAATGCTATATGTTGAGGCAGATAATAAACCCGCAGTTCGAATTTATGAAGATATTGGATTTACACATTTCTCCACCAATAGGGCCTATAGAAATAGTGTCTAAACATATTTCGATCAGTACGATATGTATATGGACTTAAATCCAGACCTCCCAACAGGAGACGAAAAGGCGGAGAAAGTTCAAGGCATGTTTGATCGTATCGCCCCAAGATATGACTTTGTAAATAGAATCATGACCTTTCGCTTAGATGTCCGTTGGCGAAAACAAACCGTTCAAGCTCTCGAACTAGAAAAGGGTTCATTAGTGATTGATCTAGCTTGTGGAACCGGAGACTTTTGTTGCGAACTTGAAAATGCTGGAATGGTTCCATTCGGGTTTGACTTCTCTATGGGGATGCTGCAAGCAGGGCGATCCGCTTCACCCCTCTGCCAATCAGACGTATTAAGGTTACCCATCAGAGA
>CAJWRY010000110.1 GCA_913046155.1 uncultured Candidatus Nemicrothrix sp.
GTCATCATTTATTGTAATTTTTTCTGCCATATAGCCTGATTGTAGAGGAAATCTGAAGAGTTACTTAAATGTAAAGGAAAAAAGTCTAAAAGATATTTACAGTTTTCTCTGCAGCTTGAACTGTGTTCGCCATCAGGAATGCTCTCGTCATGGGACCTACTCCCCCGATTCTTGGTGATAACCATCCAGCAACTTGATGAACTTCATCTGCGACGTCCGAAAGTAGTTTTTTCCCTTCGAAGCTCACACCTGCCGCTACGACTGCTGATCCGGGTTTAACCATGTCTGCTTTGATCATGTGGGGTGAACCAGCTGCCGCGATCAAAATATCAGCTTGTTTTGTATGAATACTAATGTCTTCCGTTCCAGTATGAGCCACGGTGACTGTTGCGTTCGCGTTTGTTCTTTTGAGCGATAAAAGATTTGCTAATGGTCTTCCGATTGTTAAGCCTCGTCCGACTATTACGACATGTTTTCCTTTGATAGGAACATCGTATTGTTCGAGCAAATATTGTATTCCTGCAGGAGTGCAGGCTAGTGGGGCTGGGATTCCTTGCACTAATTTTCCCAGGTTGACTGGATGTAAGCCATCTGCATCCTTTTCCGGCAGTACATGGAGAAGGGCTGCTTCATAGTCAAGATCTACTGGGAATGGGTACTGGATTATGAAGGCATGTATTTGAGGATTGTTATTGAACGTTTCTATGGCTTCGATTATTTCTTCTTGGGTGGTGGATGCTGGAAGGTTTATTTCTTCCGAGTGCATTCCGAGTTCTTTACAATCTCGGTGTTTCATCGCAATATAGTTCTTTGATGGGCCATCGTCGCCCACGAGTATTGTCCCTAAACCTGGTGTGATTGACTTTTCTTGGAGTTTGGAGATTCTCTGCTTGAGAGCGCTTTTGAGGTTTAGTGAAACTTGTTCACCGTCTAATTTGATCGCAACCATAATTTGATAATGCCACGTTGAGGGCTGGAAATCTTATTATTTAGTTTGAATCTGGTGTCGTTATGAAAATGACGCGAATTTGGTCTCCGGAATGTCGGTTAGTGATCCGTTCGCGAGTTCATTGACTGCTGGTACAGGCTCTGGGTCAGCAAATAGTATTTCATCATCAGGTTTGAACCCTAATTCCTCTATCGGAACGGTCCAATATGATGCTTCAAGAGCGATTCCATTGTTGTCGTGGAAATATACAGATTTGATGATCTGGTGATCAACGATTGTTGTGATGTCGCAGTTAGCATTTTTGAGTCTTGCTATAAGCGACTTTAGGTCCTCTTCGGTCGGTAAAGCGAATGAGAGGTGATCGAACTGAAGATCTGTTCGAGTCATGAGGCCTGCCGGTTTGGTGAAGGTTTCGGCACGAGGATCTTCAAAGAACGCAATAGTATTTCCAGGTCCCAATTCAAAGAAATAATGCCTCATGGGGCCAGCTCGAAGTGTGGCCACTAAAGGCATTCCGAGAACTCCGCAATAGAAACGAACTGTTTCATCCATGTCTGGTGTGATCATTGCTAGATGGTGTATGCCTTGCCATTTTGGTGCAGAATTGTCATTGGAGATCATATTTCATAGTTTACATGATCTTGAGAAGCACAAAATTTCTCTATTGGTGATCTACGTCACGTAGCTAGATCTATTTCAATATTTATTGAGTGCAAGAATTTTGATAATCCGGTACCTAGTCAAGTATTTTGAATGTGCTGTCAAGTTCAAAATGCCAGGCTTCATACCTGAGACCACTTTTCTGATAACCGCTGCACCTTATTACGCTTGTATCGTTCCATTGGACATCTGTTTTCAGATCTTCGCATAGAGGTGATAGTCCATAGAGTTGGGAGCGTTTCACAGGGAGAATAATCGGGTTAGTTCCACATTCGTTCGTATATATTCTGAAGGACATTGGCTTTTGAAGATAGCTAAATGTATTGGATTCAGTATTTTTGCACCCAACGATTTCGTGTAACCATTCCCATGATCCACTGGAAATGTCTACAGCGAGACCTTGAGTATGTCGAGATTCCTCCGGTCGAAGTGCTCTAGTGAATCCATATAAGTAATAAAAATTTTGTTGCTGAGCGAAAGTTCTGTAGGAGCTATTGACTGAGAAGGTTAAACCATCTTTTTTAGCTGCGTTACACATTGTGTCAAAGGTTTCTATGAAGATAGCAGTAGCTTGTACGGGGCGACCGGATGAATCATAGGGTACGCATGACGACTGGGTAAGTAAGGGGTTGTAGGGGTCAGACTCAGAAATATTGATGGTTGGTATCCATTTATTATTTTGTGCATCAGGAAATGTGCATTCATACTTTTCGTAGCCTTTTATAGAACAGCTCGTTGGGGGTAGTGTTTGTGTTGTTGAATTGTGTTGAACGGTTATGAAACAATTTGAGTTTCGGAAAGTATTTGCTCTGATCGCTTGGCATGATATCTGGCCATTTAGTGGTAATCCTTTTATGTACTGTAAGCACATCCATGTATAAAAGAACTGAATTTTATTCTGTTGAACGGTTTGAGATCTTTGAAGAGAGTTGGTCGGGTCACAAACATATGTGTTTTTTTGGCAAACAGTTCCAGCCTCTGACGACGGGGCAGATTGGTAATGGGCAGGGCAGATAATGTCTGTATGAGTTCCAAATAATAACTTCTCATTATTGTCTTCTGATACTGCCGAAGAGGAAAAAAGAAATAGAACACCTAGAAGAATGGTGACGGTTACCAAAAGTACTTTTGTGCTTTTCAGGATCTGATGTGAGGGGGCGAACGTGGGCATTGCTTCTCTGTTATTAATGTTTGAAATGTCTTTCGCCAGTGAAAACCATCGCTAATCCTGCATTATTCGCGGCTTCAATCACTTCTTGGTCGCGGATAGAGCCTCCAGGTTGAATAACTGCTGTACAGCCAGCATTAATTGCTGCGTCTAACCCATCAATGAATGGGAAGAACGCATCGCTGGCGCAGGCTCCTCCTTTTGCCCTTCCCTCCGCTTTTTGGGCAGCGATCTCTCCGGCATCTCTTCTATTTTGTTGGCCAGCGCCTATTCCAAGAGCTTGTCTATCCTTAGCTAAAACAATGCAGTTAGAGCTCACTCGTGCAGCAGCGCGCCAAGCAAACTCTAGGTCAACCCATTCTTCAACCGTTGGTTCTCTTTCCGTCACTATTTCCCATTGATTTCGATCTAGTTGGATTCTGTCTGATGTCTGGACAAGGAACCCTCCGTCAATGGTGCGAATATCAAATAGGGGCGATCCTGGTGGGTTTGCTTCAATGATTCTTATATTTTTCTTTTCAGTGAGTTTTGCTATTGCTGCTTCGTCGAAGCTTGGTGCAACAATGACTTCTGTGAATACTTCTGAGAGTGCTTCAGCTAAAGACAAAGGGACTTCTCGATTAACTGCAACAATTCCGCCGAACGCCGATACGGGGTCGCACGCGTTTGCGCGTATGTATGCTTCTGTGATGTCATCGTGGGTTGCGAGGCCACAGGGGTTTGCGTGCTTGATGACAGCAACTGTTGGTTCATCACCCATTGAGTGTACGAGCCGCCAAGCAGCTTCTGTATCGAATAAGTTTAGATAACTCATTTCTTTTCCGTGTAATTTGGTTGCTTCGTCCCACCAACCACTACTGTTTGTGAATTTATAGCGTGCTCCGACTTGGTGTGGGTTTTCGCCGTACCGGAGGTCGTGAACACGGTCAAGAGCCAGATGTAATGAATCGGGTAATGGGTCGTCCGCATCGGTACTTTGGTCTGTGTCATCCATCCAACTAACGATCGCTGCGTCATAACCTGCGGTGTGGGCAAATGCTTTTCGAGCCAACATTTGCTTCGTGCCAGATGAGAGGGAGCCTGCATTTGTTAGTTCAACCAGCACAACGTCATAGTCTGCAGGATCTACGATAACTCCAACATATTGATGATTCTTTGCTGCTGCTCTGACCATTGTAGGTCCACCTATGTCAATATTTTCGATACTGGGCTCCGCTTGGAAGGGATATAGGTTACAGACGACAAGGTCAATTGTCTCAATTTCGTTGTCAATCAGGTCCTGTTGGTGTTCTTCGTTTTCTCTGTCAGCAAGTATGCCACCGTGGACTTTAGGGTGGAGCGTGACAACTCGATGACCAAGCATGATTGGTGAGCCGGTGTAATCAGCTACGTCGGTGACAGGGATTCCTGCCTCAGCTATTTGTTTAGCTGTGCCACCGCTTGATAAGAGTTCCCAACCGAGATTATGTAATCCAGTCGCGAATTCTTCAATTCCGATTTTGTCGAATACGGAAAGTAAAGCTTTCATTGGTC
>CAJWRY010000111.1 GCA_913046155.1 uncultured Candidatus Nemicrothrix sp.
AATGGATACCCTCTATGGTAGGACCACGCATAGAGTACGTTGATCAAGTTCTGCCGGAGGTTTATCCAGTATATGCAGCAACCTTTGAAGCAAATTTACCAGAGGGTGGCGCTGAACTCCTTCAGGTGTTTAGCAGGTCTTATCTGAAACTGAATAGCGCTCTTGCCAAACGTGCCCCGTGGACTCTAGCTCATCAGGATTATCGTGTGGAAAATATGCTTTTCGGCAATGCAGAGAATGACGAAGTGACTGTGATTGACTGGCAGGGAATTGGCAGAGGTCCAGGCGCGTACGATCTTGCTTACCTACTTGGCGGGTCAATGGAAACAGAGATGAGGAGATCGAACGAAAGAGATCTAGTGACTGCGTACCACACTGAGCTTTGTGATAGTGGGGTTGAAGGCTACGACTTTGAAAGTGCTTGGAGCGATTACGGTTTCGCTCACCTAATAGGAGGACTTGCTACCTCTGTCTTCGCTGGAGGAACTCTAGATTTAAATAACGAACGTGGCAAAGAATTGATCACCATGATGTCAGAGCGACATGTTACTGCTGCACTGGACCATGGTGGATTAGACCAAATACCAAAATAGCCTTCTCTTGTAGGCCTCGGGCATAACTAAAGAGACGTTGTTTGACGAAATCTTGCCTTGTGAACCTTATAAGAAGCTAAATGCCATCCGCTGCAGTAAGGACATAAATAAGGACTTTGACCCCGATTATGAAGAAAAGCATCTTGTCTATCAAGGAAGGACTTTTTCTGACCGCACCGCTTCTTTCCATGTTTTCGTCTTGATTCTTTAGCTTTATTCGCATATTTGTCTGCCACGCGTCTATGTTAAATGCTGCGTGTGACATCTAATTTCGAGATCCTGAAAGGAAAGAAACATGGAAGCTTTTGAGGCAATGAGCACTTGCCGAGCTATGAGATATCTAAAAGCTGATGAAGTACCAAGTGATTTGATCGAGCAGGTAATAACTGCAGCCACGTGGGCGCCAAGTCCGGGAAATTCCCAGGGAAGGGATTTCGTTATTGTCACAGACAAGGAAAAGATTCTGGAAATTGCCAATTCCATTGAAGAGTCTATGGCCTCGAGAGTTGCTTCAATGGATCGCCCCGATAAATCTCATAGACTGATGCTAGATGGAACGGAATATCTGCTAAAAACACTTAAAAGTTGTCCGGTGCTTATTTTCGTGTGCGGAAAGCCGATTTACCCCCACGGATCCCCAAGGGAGTCATTCGTATGGTCATCTATTTATCCAGCAGCTCAGAACCTAATTTTGGCAGCTCGAGCGTTGGGGCTTGGGACTGTATTTACAACTTTCCAAGGAGTAGCAGAACTGACCATTCGAGAAGTATTGGATATCCCCAATGATGTATTGATTGGGTGCATGATCCCATTGGGTTGGCCTGAGAAGAAATTTGGTCCTCTGAACAGAGAACCATATGACAATGTTGCGCATCACAATTCTTGGCAGGGAGAATTACGAGTGTACCCACCTATCCAAGACTAGGGTGCTAGCGATCCCCAAGCTTGAGCTAAGTCAGGTTCTCCGAAAATCTCTAGCCCCTGAGGGTCTCGACCCCAGAGATAGAGCAAAAGGGCAAGGGCGCTTCCACGAACTGCCACATCTCCCTTAGCATGTTCACGGGTAACTATTATTTTGTTCCCAGATGGTTTAATAAGCCACTCCCCTTCACCATCTGTTCGATGAAGATGTATTGAACCATCCGGATAAAGAAATTCCTTGTTTGGGTTCATCGAGTGCTGCAGTGCGCCGTCTATATACTCATCTATCCCATCACAAGCGACATCGCCATCCACTTTGATGAATTCGCTATTAATTGATTCGGCATCTCTCATGTGCAGAAGCGTTTCATGTGTCATACGCCTGATGAAAAATCTAACATCTTGATCTCTTCCCCAAGTCCACACTGGAGTCGTGGGATCACTGTCGCTAAGCACTTCCAAGAGAACAGAGAATTTATCTAAAGCCCATTCTCGTTGATTATTCTCTGGCGGTGTTGGAAATGGTGTGGTCGGCCTCTCAAGGCTTTCAGACTCGATAACTGAAGCTACAGCCCCATAGACTCTTCCGATATGAGCCATCAGATCGCTTACTGCCCAACCTTGGCACTGTTTGATTAACTCAGACTCATTTCCTTCAGCTACTGCAAACATGCGATTTCCGAATAGTTCTAGCGATCCGAGCAATTGGTTAGCTTCCATCCGTTGCCCTTCTCTCCACAGCCCAACGAATCCCTTCTAACATTCTTTCGACATCCTCGGCTGTAGTTTCAAAGCTGGTCATTAGACGGACTTCATTTTCTTGTTCCCAATCATAGAAATAGCTCCAATCTTGGAGAAGCTTTCTAGATCGTGCGGGAAGTTTTAGAAAAACGGCATTTACTTCTGTGCTTTGAGTAATTTCGACCCCCTCTATATGTTTAAGCCCGTCGGCTAATTGAGCAGCCATCATATTCGCATGAGAAGCATGCTTTAACCAGAGGTCGTTTTCGAGCATTGCTGAGAACTGGGCTGATATATAGCGCATTTTTGATGGGAGTTGTGCAGATTGCTTTTGAATATACTCTGCGGCAGTTGATAATTCTTCGTCAAAAACTACGATAGCTTCCCCATAAGCCATGCCATTTTTAGTTCCTCCAAAACTTAGAATATCCACGCCTAAATCAGAGGTGAATTCAGCGACGGAAAGACCCAATGCTGCGGTCGCATTTGCGATTCGAGCTCCATCCATATGGACACGTAGACCTGAGCGCTTACAGATGTCAATTAGCTCTCTCAATTCATCAACAGAATAAAGTGTTCCATACTCAGTCGATTGCGTTAGAGAAATTGCCCCTGGCTGAGCGTGATGCACGATCCCTAATACTTCGATTTCCTTTTGGAGCATCTCTGGTTTTATTTTTGCATCCGCGCTATCAAGGTCGATCAGTTTGGCGCTTAGAAATTTTTCAGGCGCTGCGCATTCATCGATATTTATATGCGATGATTTGGTACAGATAACGGCTTCCCATGGTTTTAGCATTGCCTGCAAACCTACGACATTCGCACCTGTCCCTCCATAAGCCAAGAGAGTAGTAACTTCGCGTTTGAATAACGCGTTCATCTGTTCTCGAAGCTTTTCAGTATATGGGTCGTCACCATACCCGATAGCAGGACCGCTATTCACATCACTGATCGCTGCTAGTACCTCAGGAAGTATTCCTGAAGTATTATCGCTGGCAAAAGATGTTGATGGCGCCTCGGGAGTCATGGGTTGACTTTATCCGCTAAATGAGCTCACGAGATAGGTTATGCAAATTCCGATGTGGGATTGTTAAACATCTAAGAATCGATACGCAGCAATAGCTGACCCAACAGACCCTACCAGAGCACCAATCCCAAGAAGTAGGAACCCGATTTCCCATACATCACCGCTTGCAACCGCAAAACTTTGCAGGATATTTAGCACATTATCGCTTGATAGCCATTCTTCGAATGCCCTATTTGCACCGTAGACAGAAGCTGTTCCCAAAGCAGCCCCTATTAGCCCTTGAAATGTACCTTCAAGCATAAATGGGATCAGGATAAACCAATTGGTAGCACCCACAAGCTTCATAACCTCTATCTCGCGGCGACGGGCGAACATAGCCATACGGATCGTGTTCAAAATTAAAAGCAATCCTGTCGCCAAAAGAATAATACCGGCTCCTAGAACTACCCATCGGATAACATCCGTGGCTGTTTCTATCTTTGAAATTTCATCTGTTGCGCGTACTACTTTCTTAACACCGGGCTTAGCTTCAAAACCAGATGCAATTATCTCGATTGCTTCCGCATTCAGCTGTGAAGGTATCACGCGATAAGAGGAAGGGATAACGTCAGCGGTAACTAACTGTGTAATTTCTGGATTATCGGGAAAGTAATCTTCGTTGAATTCCTTTAAAGCTTCCTCTTGGCTGACATAACGGTAAGAGGAAATCCCAGTGGAGTTATCCAAATCAGTTTGTAGCAAGTTCTTTTGATTCTCGGTGATATCAGGCTGGACCCAGACTATAAATTCAACACCATTTTCCCACCTATCCGTAGCGTTATTTACTCCTTTTTGAAGGAGCAAAGCCACTCCAAGCAAACTAAGTGAAACGGCCACGGTCAAAACAGAGGCGAGTGTCAAAGTTAGGTTACGCCTTAGGT
>CAJWRY010000112.1 GCA_913046155.1 uncultured Candidatus Nemicrothrix sp.
TGTTGACATCAGGGGCTGAGAATGCGCTACTAAAAACTCTAGAAGAGCCTCCTAGTCATGTAGTTTTTGTTCTCGCTACGACCGAACCACAAAAAGTTGTTTCAACAATTCGAAGTAGGACACAGCACTTTGAATTTGAATTGATCCCAGCAAATCTTTTAGGGCAACATCTTCGATGGGTAGCTAATGATGCCGGGCTTGATGCCACTGATGAAATGATCGATTATGTTCTGCGGGTAGGCGGCGGTTCAGCTCGCGATGCGTTGTCTGCACTTGAACAGACACTGGCCAGAGGAGGAACTCCCGATGATGATACTGCGGTTGAAGAAGTCCTTGATGGTATTGTCCTCGGAGACCCAAGCGTCGTTATCAGCGGATTAAGTAAAGCGATTCAGTCAGGCCGCCCTCCCCGAGTTATTGGTGAAATCCTAATAGATCGTCTGCGCAATGCTTTTCTTACAGCTATGGGAAATTCTCCAGACCATCTTTCCGACCATCAAACAGAAATATCTAAAAACCTTTCTGAACGGATGTCTTTAGCAACAATAACGAGATCGCTTGAAACCATCGGTGCTGCTCTAGTAGGAATGCGCCAATCGCCTGACCCCCGAATTGACCTTGAGGTCGCCGTTCTAAAACTTTCCCATCCTAAGCTACAAAATGATTCCAATATGATCCTGAGTCGTTTAGATAAGATCGAACACCAATTACTTGGGTTGGGTAGTTCCGCATCAAGCGAATCCCCACCTCCAGAAAAAATAGACCAGAATTCTGAGACTGAGGACTCTCCCCCCTCTCCTATAGAAGAAGTTTCTTCAGTTGAGACATTAGAACCTATTGACGATGGAAGCCTTTCCTTGAATGAAGTGGAGTCGATATGGCCAGAGATTAAAAAAAATCTATCCGGAAAGGCGAAAGCACGGTTTAGTGGCGGAAGGTTTAAATCCATTGAAGGTGGTGAGGTCGTATTTGCATTACCAAATGAAATCCACCGTGACCGTTGCGCTGAATGCCTTAGTGAAGTTGAAGAGTCCATATCAAAGAAATTACACAGAAAGACCAGTATCCATTTGATTGTCGAACCTGGTGGGCAAGAGACTGTTGCGCAAGATAAAAATCCAACGCGATCAACTGTAAGTAAAGATGAAGATATTGACGTGGATTCTCTTGCAGATGCTGATGCAACAGCCGGTGACGGCCTTTCATTGGTTGTAGATAGTTTTCCAGGCGCAAAGATCGTTACTGATGAGTAAGAAAAAATACAGAGAAATCTATTTGATACAACTTGGGGCAAGTTTGTGAGTATTTATACCCCAGCAGTCCAAACGCTTATAGATGAGTTGGGAAAATTACCCGGTGTAGGTCCCAAGTCAGCTCAACGCATCGCCTTTCATCTTGTTAAATTGAGTGAGGAAGACGCGATACGTCTTTCAACTGCTATCCGTGAAGCAAAGGAAAAAGTTCGATTCTGCGAAAAGTGCTTCAACATGAGCGATGAACCGATTTGTGAGATTTGTTCCGATTCTCGCCGCGACCCCTCACTAGTATGCGTTGTTGAGGAGCCAAGGGATATTGTTGCTGTTGAGCGAACCCAAGAATATAAGGGCTTCTACCATGTTCTTCAAGGTGCAATCAATCCAATTGATGGGATTGGACCTGAACAGCTCCGAGTGAAAGAGTTACTCACTCGACTCCAAGAAAATCCTATTTCGGAAGTCATCTTATGCACGAATCCCAATATTGAGGGTGAAGCAACTGCTATGTATCTAGCTCGCTTGTTGGAACCTCTCGGTTTGTCAATTACTAGAATCGCCAGTGGTCTACCAGTTGGTGGCGACCTTGAATATGCGGATGAACTAACACTTGGGAGAGCCTTGGAAGGAAGACGCGCCGTAGAGGTAGATTGAGCTCTGGCTGTTCAATAAAAACACTCTCGTGACTGACGAGTGGTGGTTCTCGCCAGTCACCTGCGACGGGAGGGGTGCGTCCGCAGTTTTTTGAGTGTTGCATTTTGTCCAAAAGAATTGGGGATATCTTTCACTGATTAGCCCTATATTTAAGGAGAAATAACCTCCTTTGCTAGAACCCTGTGGGTGAAACCAACTCTAAAGTTACATTTAGGTTACATTAAGACAATTATGTTGTCAAATAGGCCCATTTAACATCCTTAATGATCTTAAACCTTAAGATTCATGGCATATAACGTAATATATGCGTCACTTTACATAGAGGCACGCTACAGAATCTTCGTAAATTACGAAATTATCCGATCGCTTTTAGAATTAACGCATCGCCTTGTCCGCCACCGCCACAAAGAGCGGCAGCGCCTACGCCGCCACCTTGACGTTTTAATTGATAAGCAAGAGTAAGCGCTAGCCGGTTTCCAGACATACCGATGGGGTGACCAAGAGCAATAGCTCCACCATTAATATTTACTACAGAGTCATCAATCCCCAGATCTGCCATTGAAGCAACAGACACAGCAGCAAAAGCTTCGTTAATTTCGAAAAGGTCAATATCTGACAATGCCAATTCACTATTGGACAACGCGTCGGAGATAGCTCGAGATGGTTGAGTAAGCAAGCTAGTATCTGGCCCTGCGACTTGGCCATACGAAATCAACTCAGCCAACGGTTCAACAGAAAGCCGATCAGCTACATCGCGAGAGGTAATCACAACTGCAGAGCCACCATCAGATATTTGACTAGCATTCCCAGCAGTTATATTCCCACTTTCAGCAAAGGCTGGACGAAGCTTTTGAAGACCTTCCAAGTCAGTTCCAGGTCTCACTCCCTCATCATGTTCAAATGAAATAGGTTCGCCTCGCCTTTGAGGAATTTCAATAGATACTATCTCTTCCGACAAGTTTCCATTTTCTATTGCAGAAGAAGCCCTTTCATGAGATTTTTGTGCAACCTCATCTTGGCTTGAGCGAGTTATATCAGCCGAAGCTGCATACCTTTCCGTCCCCTCTCCCATAAGTTCTTTTTCTAAAGCGCAAAACAATCCGTCATGTTGAATAACATCCATCATCTCTGCATTTCCATACTTGTAGCCGCCTCTAGCCTTTGGAACGAGATATGGAGCGTTTGTCATTGATTCCATTCCGCCAGCAATGACAATTTCTGCATCACCATTCTCAACCATTTGGGCTGCTAAATAAATCGCATTCAATCCAGACAAACAAACTTTGTTAATTGTGATTGCAGGCGTACTCATTGGAATTTCGGCGTTGCAGGCTGCCTGACGGGCAGTTACCTGCCCGGTCCCAGCTTGCAGAACTTGACCCATGATGACGTAATCTACCTTGTCCGGAGTTATTGCGGCGCGGCCCAAAGCACCAGAAATAGCTATACCCCCCAAATCTGCTCCAGAAAAAGAAGATAAAGAACCTGAGAGCTTACCTATTGGAGTTCTCGCTCCTGCAAGAATTACTGTATTTTCCATTGTCACCCCTCACATGTTTCAGCTGAAATTACTGAGCTTTAACTTTATTAGAAGTTTGTTCAACAACTTACAAATCAAACCTAAAATAAACCTAGCTATCTCTTGGCCCATTTACACTGGAGTATGCGATCAATTTGTTGGAGCGGAAAATGATTTTAACTGAAATAGACCATGTAGCGATTGCAGTACACGACCTAGAAGAGGCAATACGTTATTACCAGCAGGCCTTTGGCGCCGAAGTACACCACCGAGAAGTCGTAGAACGTGACGGAGTTGAAGAAGCTCTCATAAAGGTAGCTGATAGTTATATTCAGCTCACTACTGCAACTCGAGATGACTCTCCAATAGCGAAATTTTTAGAAACTAGAGGAGAAGGACTTCACCATATTGGATATCGGGTTACTGATTGCAAAGCTGCACTTCAAGCAATGGTAGATGCGGGCGCCCGGCCAATAGATGAAATTCCTCGGCCTGGTTCAAGAGGAACGACCGTTGCCTTTATCCATCCCAAAGGATCACATGGCACTTTGATCGAACTTGTACAAGAATAGTGATGTTGTTTTAAGAGCTTGGATAAGAATATGAAAGTTCATTTAGTTGATGGTACCTATGAACTTTTTCGCCATTATTTCGGAGCTCCGTCCCACATAACGTCAGAAGGTTATGAAGTTGGGGCAACTCGAGCCG
>CAJWRY010000113.1 GCA_913046155.1 uncultured Candidatus Nemicrothrix sp.
TCGATTTCCTCGACTGGCCACCCACCCCGGGTCAGATTGCGATGCTCTCTCATGCAGCGCTGGCGGCAGTCAATTTCTACGCCATATTTGAGTTGATCCGGATTGCCGGCCCGACCTATATGAGTCAGGCGAATTTCCTCGCCGTCGGTTTCGGGGTTATGTTCGGCCTGGTTATCCTGGGCGAAAGCCACAGCCTGTATATCTGGGGGGCAATCGGCCTGATGTTGATAGGTGTTGCGCTGGTGAACTGGAAACCGCGCTGAACAGCGAAACAAATCGCAACAAACGGCCGAAAATATTTACGTTCCGGGTAATCTCCTCAGCCGCAAACAGCCGTCCCTTCGATAAGCGGCAAACGTTCGTCCTGATACGGGGTCGTGATGCAAACACCCGAAATGAAGACCGGCCAATGCGTGGCTGGTCTCAACCCACGTGTTGCTGCGCAATTACCTGTCCAGGGTGACGACCCCCGTTTACCGTAGCCATATGGATGTCTGTAACGGTCCCGGTTTGTGGGGCAGGTACTGCCCATTTGGTGGCTGTTTCCCGTCTTAAGCCGCGTCAATTGACAGACCGGCGTCCATGCGAAATTCTTTCTTTGCAGAAAAATCATGGGAAAGATTCCAGGGTTATGAATCCAGTGGAGGATTCAAACAGCAAGTTGTCTCGGGTTCATATACCGAGCAGGCACATCTCTCAAGAGATAATTATAAATCCAAAATCTTGTCTGAGGAGAAGGTCTTAATCGGGGTGAATTCATTTCGAGAGGAGTTAGCAACTGAGCTCAAAAGGGATCCATATCCAAGATCAGTCGACAATGCTAATAGAGAGTATTTGAATTTTAGGATTTCAGACATACCCACACATACTGAGGAGACGTAATGCCTGTTCCTGATTTTACTTCGATCCCCTTTTCTCCTTTTCCTGCAACTAATGACGATAAAGCCCCTGACTGGGATGAGTTGAGCTCTGACTATTTGGACGCAAGCGTAGAAGAGTATATCTGGCATGCCCCTGAAGGAATTCCAGTAAAGCCTCTTTACACGAAGGGTGATCTTCAATCCCTTGACTTTGTTAATACTTTGCCTGGGTTCCCTCCCTTTCTTCGCGGTCCATACCCAACCATGTATGTGAATCAACCATGGACAATCCGCCAATATGCTGGATTTTCTACGGCTGCCGAATCTAATGCTTTTTACCGCCGTAACTTGGCGGCTGGGCAAAGAGGGCTTTCTGTAGCTTTTGACCTACCAACCCATCGCGGATACGACTCTGACAACCCGAGAGTATCAGGAGATGTGGGTATGGCGGGAGTTGCTATTGATTCCATCATTGATATGAGGCAATTATTTGATGGAATCCCCTTGGACAAAATGAGCGTTTCGATGACAATGAATGGTGCTGTTCTTCCAGTTCTTGCTCTCTACGTCCTCGCAGCAGAAGAGCAGGGCGTGTCCACAAAACAACTCGCTGGAACAATTCAGAATGACATTCTAAAAGAATTCATGGTTAGGAATACATTTATCTATCCGCCAAAACCCTCTATGCGAATTATCTCTGACATCATTGCGTTCACGTCAACGGAGATGCCAAAGTTTAATTCCATTTCTATATCGGGCTACCACATGCAAGAGGCAGGTGCGACTCTCGACTTGGAAATGGCGTACACCCTAGCAGATGGTGTTGAATATATCCGATCGGGGCTTGGTGCAGGTTTAGATATAGATGCCTTTGCTCCACGTTTAAGTTTCTTTTGGTGCATCGGTATGAACTTTTATATGGAGATCGCTAAATTGAGAGCAGCTCGGCTACTTTGGACAAAGCTTGTTAGTCAATTCGGACCTAAGAACCCTAAATCACTATCTTTGAGGACTCATAGTCAGACTTCCGGTTGGAGCCTAACTGCCCAAGACGTCTACACGAACATTATCAGGACCTGTATTGAAGCTATGGCAGCTACACAAGGTCACACGCAATCCCTTCATACAAATTCATTTGATGAAGCGCTAGCTCTTCCATCAGAATTTTCCGCCAGAATCGCAAGGAATACACAACTTTTCCTTCAGCATGAATCAGGCACAACACGAGTTGTTGACCCTTGGGGAGGTTCATACTACATTGAGCGTCTCACCAATGACTTAGCTAATCGTGCATGGAAACACATTTCTGAAATAGAAGATGCTGGAGGAATGGCAAAGGCAATTGATCTTGGAATCCCCAAATTAAGAATTGAAGAAGCTGCTGCGAGAACTCAGGCAAGAATTGACTCAGGAGTTCAACCAGTCATTGGAGTAAATAAATTCAGACTCGATAAAGAAGATGACGTAGAAATACTTCAAGTCGATAACCGCGAGGTCAGGCAACAACAGATTCAACAACTCATTGAGTTAAGAAGTACAAGAGATGAAAAGGCATGTCAAGCCGCACTTGAACGGCTAACCAATGGAGCTGCACAAGATGGAAACCTACTTGCCCTGTCCATAGATGCCGCTCGAGAGTTTGCTACCGTTGGAGAAATCAGTGATGCTTTAGAAAAGGTATTCGATCGACATAAATCTCAAATACAAATAATTTCAGGAGTGTATCGTAGCGAAGTGGGAGAAAATAACGAGCAAATAGAGTTAGTACGATCAGAGACTAAGGAATTCGCAAAAAATCACGGCCGCAGGCCAAGAATCCTAGTAGCTAAAGTAGGACAGGATGGTCACGATCGAGGGCAAAAAGTCATAGCTACGGCTTTTGCTGATTTAGGCTTTGATGTTGATATCGGACCCTTGTTCCAGACCCCCGAAGAAGCTGCCAAACAAGCAGTTGAAGCTGACGTCCACGTTGTTGGTGTCTCCTCTCTTGCTGCAGGTCACTTAACCCTTGTTCCAGAGTTAAAAGCCCAATTACATGCTCTTGGACGTGACGATATTCTTATTGTTGTAGGTGGTGTAGTACCACCGCAAGACTTCCAAGAACTATATGATGCGGGTGCGACCGCCATTTACCCACCTGGAACTGTCATTTCTGATGCAGCTATTGATCTTCTAAAGTCGATTGGCTAATTATGCAAGATAATGAGCTGGAACTCATCACGACTGGTGTTCTCTCTGGAGATCGAACTTGGGTATCAAAGGCGATAACACTTGTTGAGAGTTCGAGTACTTCAGATCTGGAGACTGCTAATAACCTTCTCAAAGCGATAGAGTCACGAACCGGAACAGCCCTTAGAGTAGGCATAACCGGCTCTCCCGGAGTTGGGAAAAGCACATTCATTGACGAATTAGGAAGTTATTTGACGTCAATAGGTCACAGAGTGGCTGTGCTTGCAGTCGATCCATCGAGTTCAATCTCTGGAGGCTCAATACTTGGCGATAAGACAAGGATGGATCGCTTGTCAACTGACCCCAATGCCTTTATTAGACCTTCACCATCTTCAGGGATTCTAGGAGGGGTTTCAAGAGGCACTCAGAAAACTATGCTTATTCTCGAAGCAGCCGGCTTTGATGTGATTTTAATTGAGACAGTAGGGGTCGGCCAGAGTGAAGTTACTGTATCTGAAATGGTTGATTTTTTCCTTCTACTGTTATTACCAGGATCAGGAGATTCTCTTCAAGGGATAAAGAAAGGAGTCCTGGAGTTAGCAGATCTGATCGCAGTCAATAAAGCAGATGGAGAAAATGAATTACGAGCTAAACAATCAGCCCGAGATTACCAATCAGCTATGGCATTATTATCTAATGCTGGGTCCCACTGGTCTACGCCTGTCCTCACTTGTTCAGCGTTAACAGGTCAAGGAGTTTCTACCATATGGGACCATATAAACGATCACTGTACACATGCTCAAGAGACCGGTGCTTGGGATAGACGAAGATCACAACAGCAGATTCGATGGATGTGGTCTATGGTTGAAGATCAGCTAATACACAACTTGAGAAATGAAGCGTCTATTGCTCAAACAGTCTCTGAAACCGAAGAGCAAGTATTAAAAGGTGATCTATCTGCTACCGAAGCAGCAAAAACGATACTCACTTTATTTAAAGAGTCATCATAAAAAGAGCTCAAGCCCGATGCTTTCGCACCGGGCTTGGCTTGATTCCAGTTGGGGGACTGGAGAACTAAAAATCGTCAGAGAATT
>CAJWRY010000114.1 GCA_913046155.1 uncultured Candidatus Nemicrothrix sp.
CCGCAGAAAGAGTCCCACCAAGCAACGTAGCCAAGATAAGGAATATCGAAGGTAAGCCCTCTTCGGCAACAATCATGGTTGGGACAGTTGTCACGAGAAGTAACTCAACGACGCGAAGTTTCATAAGAGTAACAAATCCCTTAATTTTTTCCCTTATTGAAACTTTTTGCAGAGAAGTTATATCCACAAATCAGAGGCTAGAGCGAAAGCAAGGATATAACCAAACTTCAAGTACTTTCCTTGGCAAACTGATTTTTATCAGCCACAAAAATAGCTGAAATTAATTGGTCGTTGAAGTGTCGGAAAGAAAAGTCTGTGGTGGACTGTTTACATGTTCGATAAATTTCGTTTAACTCCTGCGAAATACCAACGAATAACCTATCTCTCTGTACTGCTTCTATCATTAATCATTGTCACTGGAGCAGCAGTGCGACTTACGGGATCTGGTTTAGGGTGCTCCGACTGGCCTACATGCGAAGAAGATCAGCTCGTAGCAGAGATAGATGACGTGCATGCAATGGTTGAATTCGTAAACCGGGTCATTACAGGCATTGTTTCTTTAGCAGTTATATTGGCCGTTCTTGGTTCTCTCTTTAGAGAACCAAAGCGCAAAGATTTAACTTGGTGGTCTCTCGGTTTGGTTTTTGGTGTAATAGTCCAAATCATTGTTGGGGCATTAGTTGTTCGAGAGCACCTACCCCCTAGTCTTGTGATCGCTCACTTTCTTATTTCTATGGTCCTTGTTTGGAATGCTGTGGAATTACACCACCGAGCGAAATTCTCTGTCAATATCCTTCCTCAACCCTCACGAGCTTCTCTGCGTTCCCTATCTTCGTTACTAGTATTGCTCGCCTCAGGTGTATTGGTGACTGGGACATTGGTAACTGGAAGCGGACCACATAGTGGAGCAGAAACCACTCGAACTAAAGAAGCACTAAAAGGCTTAGAAGAAGATGCCCTCCAATTAAATGCAGAAAGTTTTGAAGTTGAACGACTTCCCTTTGATGTCCCAGATGTAGCAAGAATCCATGCGATAACAATGATCGTTTTTCTCATAGTAATGGCATACACGGTGCTCCAAATTAGCAAATTAGCAAAAACAAAACACGTCTTTCCCCGCGCTCAGAATCTGCTAACAGTTGCTGTACTCCAGGGGGCGATCGGGTACACCCAGTACTTCACGGACGTCCCAGCTCTCCTTGTTGGATTTCATATAGGTGGTGCAGTGGCCGTATGGATCATGACCCTTAGGCTCAACCTTGCCTTCAGACTCCCAATAGAGGATGACGAAAAACTTTTAGCACCTAAATAGACTCTAGGTAGTGGAAATCGGATTCTTGAAGCCTTTGATCGATTGATAGAAGGCCGTAATAATTCAGTATCGATACAGCTGATCCCTCTTGATTGACAATTTCCACAACTGATTCAGGAATCAATGCAGGGTGCGTTACTCCAACGGAATGACAAAGACGGAGAATCTCGTCTTGTAATGCGTAAATGTAGTTCATTACTCTGACACTTTTGTCACTTGGGTTTAATCCTCTTGAAAGCCACGAGGATTGTGTTGCTACGCCTGTTGGGCAATGACCTGTATGGCAACGCTGAGCCTGAATGCATCCAATAGCCATCATGGCCTCACGGCCGACATTAACCATGTCGCAACCAAGCGCGAATGCTGCTAGCGCCGTATCTGGGTAACCGAGCTTTCCAGAGCCGATAAAAGTAATCTCGCTATGAAGTCCTCGAGAATAGAAAATATCAAAAACTTTGGCAAACCCAATTCGGAACGGGTACGCGACAGTGTCGGAAAAGACTAACGGGGCTGCACCAGTGCCTCCTTCTCCACCGTCAATCGCGATAAAGTCGGGCCCTCTGCGGGTAGCTTGCATTTGATCAGCAAGGTCAACCCAAAAATTTATCTGACCAACTGCGGCTTTAATTCCAACTGGGAGCCCTGTCTCGCCTGCTATCAATTCAACAAAATCTATAAGGCCACCAACATCATCAAAACTGGTGTGCTTTGACGGACTCTGAACCATAACCCCTTTAGGAATTCCTCGAGTTTCAGCGATCTCACTAGTAACTTTTTTTGCTGGGAGAACTCCCCCAATACCAGGCTTAGCCCCTTGACTTAACTTAACTTCTATAGCCTTAACGGGTGTTTCAGAAATGGTTTCAAGCAATGCATCCATTGAAAAGTTCCCATTTGAGTCTCGACTCCCAAACAGACCTGTTCCGATTTGATATACCAAATCACCTCCATGCCGGTGGTGCGAAGAAATTCCCCCTTCGCCCGTGTTGTGAAGACAGCCAGCCAGAAGAGAACCTTTGTTTAAGGCTTCAATAGCTGGACCCGAAAGGGAACCAAAGCTCATTCCAGCAATATTTACGACAGATGAGGGACGGAAAGCTTTGGGGCGATTCCCCCAAGAACCCAATACCTTTGGGGATGGCATGATGTTTTTAGCTATTCGAGGATCTATAGGAAAAGCAGAATGCTTGATGATAATACTTCCGGGAAGGTCAACGTCATTATCCGTCCCGAATCCAAAGTATGGGTTTTCCTTTTTTGCCGTGGCATATACCCATCTTCTTTGATCTCGGTTAAAGGGTCGTTCTTCGTCGTTATCAGCCACAATGTACTGTCGAAGTTCTGGACCGATTTTTTCTAACAGATAACGTACATGGCCTATAACTGGAAAATTTCTTAATATAGCATGTCTAACTTGTAACAGGTCATAGGCTCCAACGAGCAATAACACCCCTGCCACGATAAGGATGATTAGAAGTCCAGTGTTGCCCATGACACTTCCATTACCTATTATCTCCCCGACCTTAAACAACTTAGGATTAAGCTCTAATCTAGATCCGTTATTCTTATTCCTATGTTGTCACAAAAGAAAAGTAGAGGTAAGTGATGAAAGGAGAAACAATTCTTTCAGAGGTATTTCTCGTTGCTTCAACTATTTCACCTGACATAGAAACAATTGAAACCGTCGAAACACAGAAACCTTGGATAGTGATTGTTTGGAATGACCCAATAAATTTGATGAGCTATGTTTCTTTTGTTTTTCAGAAATTATTCGGATATTCAAAAGAAAAGGCAAATAAGTTAATGCTTGAAGTTCATAACAATGGCCGAGCCGTCGTATCTCAAGGAACACGCGAAAAAGCCGAATTTGATGTTTCCTTGCTGCATAAGCACGGCTTGTGGGCAACATTACAGCAGGACTAACCCAGATGATGATCACTCCTTTAAAGAATGGGGCCTTCAAAGTAGAGACCCCAGATTGGCAAATTCAAATCTTTCGACAGCTTTCGCAAGAATTAAAGACTGTCCTTTCAGAAAGAAACAACTATCTAACAACTAGACTATTTCCGGTTGCATACCAAAGTGATAAGGCTGCAAATGCTGAATATGAGCAGCTCACACATGAAGAACTTCTCCAATCACATCTTGCATCTTTAAAATTAATCGAGGAAATCTCAAACAACGCAGAAGTTTCCGAGAGCACACTCATCGAGATAATGCAAGGCATCAATATTCTCCGGTTAGTTCTGGGAACACGCCTAAAGATAGACGACGAGAATGCCGAAAGTTCATCCGAAATCAGCGAGAGTCACCCTGATCACAACTTATGGCTGGTTTTTCACCTCTTAGGACAAACCCTCTCAACTATTGTCGATTCGATCAATCACTAAATTTCTTACCAATTCATAATCTTCCATCTTTATTTATGCGCTATACCCCACAATCCTGCTATCGTGACGGAACCCCCTTGTGGGTGCCCTGCCCCGTTCGTCCAGCGGCCTAGGACGCCGGCCTTTCACGCCGGTAACACGGGTTCAAATCCCGTACGGGGTACAAAAAAATACGGTAATTACCAACTGTTAATTGGTGAATGCCGCACAATAGCGTAGAGTGACCTCTTGGTTCCTATGAACCAATCGTGACTGAAAAGGAGCGAACAGTATCCTAGATACTGTGAATCAGGTCCCGTGGTGCAGTTTGGAGTGCACGCCGCCCTGTCAAGGCGGAGGTCGCGGG
>CAJWRY010000115.1 GCA_913046155.1 uncultured Candidatus Nemicrothrix sp.
TGAAGTTGTCAGACTGGTTTCAGGTTCAAGCTTGTCTCGGTTCTCTGGAAGCGTGGCAAGTTCAGCCATCAAAACCCAGAGATCCCTAAGAATTTGGACCAACAGGTTATCGAGATCGCTTCCTTTAGCAATTTGAGCCCTTGCAAGACCAATAGCTGCTTGAGCCTCATCTACCTCACCGTAGGCCGAAGGACGTGGAGAGTCTTTTTTAACTCGCCCACCGTAGAACAGCCCTGTTGTGCCATCGTCACCTTTTCTTGTGTAGATTTTCATATGTTTGACGATAGCGGTTTCTTTAGATTTGTCACGCTTTGTTGGCCTCTCGATATGGGCTTAGCTCGTTTTTTTGAAGAAGATTTGAAATTCCATTGACGCATTATCTTCGACTGAGAGCACAACCGCTGATCGCGGTTTTTCTATGTCGTAGTCGCTTAACTTTATTGGGCCAAGTTCTCCGAAAATGAGAATAGTATTTCCATTGAATGATGCAGAGATAGTTATTGTTTCTTCTTTGCTGACTCCATGGATAGTCAGTACGCCTGTTACATCTCTGATGAATCCTGCTGCCAAGTCTATTTCATTGGAAAAGTCAATGGGGGTTTTAATTTCGAATGTCGCTAAAGGAAATAACGCGGTTTCAATAGCTTGATTTCTTAGCGCATTGTCTCTTGCCGCATTATCTGTCATAAGGCTTGCCATATCAACAGTTATTAACGGCTGATTTGGTTCGGAATTGATCAACTTCTCATTAATTACGAGTGCACCTGTTACATTTGGAGTTCTTCCGACAACTGTTTTCCCTCCGACTCCAACGAGTTCCTCTTTGATTCGGAAACCTGCAAAAGACGTTGCACAGACTTCAGTTAAACAGCTCTCGTCAAAGGTTCCACAGTCCGTAGCGACTAACCATCTTCCGTTGACATCTTCTGTTCCCTCTGCCGAGCAACTAGAAAGCGTTTCATTTCGTGCTTCTATGGCTTCGCTGCTCGTAACGGAGGCAGGTGAAGTGTCTCGAATTATGAAAAACCATGCGAGAAATAAGATCAGACCAAGAAGGATTAGCGCTCCGAAAATTATGATCTTTCGCTTGTTTCTCTTTTGGGGTTTTTCTTCAGTCATTTGATTCAAAATCTTTCTTTCATTTTACCGACTTTCAATTTGAAGGTGAAGTTAAGCATCAAGGAGTATTCTTGCCACTAGGTCCATCCCGAATGCGGTAAGAATAGCTAGGTACATCAGACCAGTTGCGGCCATAACTGCTGAGTATTCCTTTTCCTTGAGTGCCATTCTGGTGACTATAACTAAGCATATTGTTGCTAATACACATGCAACCCAAAACCACCCGAGAAGTCCATTGTAGTTATCGTCTATAGTCCCATTGAGGACTGAGAACATTCCCGTCGGGATGCATAAAAGTACTAATTCGGGAAGCCAAAGTAGGCCTGTCCAATTCACTAATGTAAATATTGGGTCGCGCGAAAGTCCGGGTTGCACCAGATACCAGTGGCCCAGAAGCATCGAATTTGATACTGCCCCCAAGAATGCCGCTCCGACAAGGGTTCTCGCTACTGACAGCCAAATAGATCCTGCCGCATCCACTGCAGCGACTATTAGACCAAAAGTTCCGATGGCAGGGGCTATCAGGTCCAGTACTGGTGGGAATTCTTTTATGGTTACTGTGTTTGATACCTTTATTTGATCTCTATCTCCTAACATCGCTGAAACTCGGTCTGCTCGAGATCTCCGTAACTCTCGCTGCCCTTTCACCCCAGCTTTCCTCCTAGCTATAGAAACGAGCAGAGCAAAGCTTGTTGCCATAAGAAGACCGATATTTGATATTTCTCTCAGCCAAAGTGTGTCCCCCATCACTCCGACTACAAGCCCTATACCTGCAATTACTAGGTACGTAATCCGTGTTGTCCAGCCAAATCCAAGCCCTATTAATCTTGTCTTACTTGAGACCCAAAGGAAAAGCAGCCCTCCCGTGGCCCACTGCAGAAGAAAGGTTGATGCTTGAAAATCAATCATCTCGGGCTAATAGGTAGCGAGATCGTGATTGACGGTATTGAGCGGAAGCGGCCCAGATTTAGTTACTGCGACAATATCTTCCAACCTGATCCCCCATTTATCAGGGATATATATTCCCGGCTCAATACTGAAGACATTACCAGACTGTATGGGATCAGTATTGCCCTCAACTATGTAGGGCTCTTCATGCGCTTCAACTCCGATTCCGTGACCAGTTCGGTGAACAAAGAAATCTCCGTACCCTGCCGCTGATATGATTTTCCTCCCCACCCTGTCAATCTGTTGGGCTGGCGTACCATGTGTAGCTTCCTGAACTTGTTTGCTCTGAGCTTCTTGTAGCACTCCGTACATTTCGACGAATTCCTGAGGCGGATTACCCGTCCACACACAGCGTGTGAGATCTGAGCAGTATCCAACTCCGTCGTCACCATACATGGTTCCTCCGAAGTCACACAGAACGATTTCAGACTTTTGAATGAGCCTATCTCCTGCTTCATGATGCGGACTTGCTGCATTTTCTCCGGCTGCGACAATTGCAAAATTGACTTTATTATGCCCTTCTTCAATTATCTGGCGACCTAGCTCTTCAGAAACTTGCTTTTCCGTTTTCCCTATTAATTCTATTTGCCCATTTTGAAGGCGGTGAGCGATCTTATCTACTGCATTTGCTGCTAGTTGTAATCTGTCTAACTCTTCGGCACTTTTGATTGAACGTAGTTGGCTAGTGATTGGGTTTGCTCTTGATAAGTCAATATTCGGCATTCGTTTAAGTAACTCGATTGTGAACCGAGTCCATGTTGTGTCCCCGATTGCGACTCGGACTGATCCAGTTAAAGCTTTTGCCACTATTTCTATAGGGTCTTCTGTTTCCCCCCACTCGCAAATATCAAAAATAGTTGGCCGTTCGATAACTCTTGCCCTTTCTAGCTGGGGAATAACGAGCATCGGATGGCCTTCGTCTCTAATGACAAGCATCGTTAGTCGCTCTAGAGGCATCGCTTCGTAACCGATAAAGTATGGCAAATCAGCTCCGGTCGACAGTAGCAGAGCATCAATGTTATGTGACCGCATAAGGTTCTGGACTTTGGAAATTCGTTCAAGAAACATCTAAAGCATTCCGTCCTCTCTGCATTCACTCATGTTATCTACCTCCACTGTTAGCTAAAGAGCTTGCCTTATTTTTTGCTAAGGTTTCGGCTTCTTTGGCGTGGTAGCTGCTTCGTGTCAATGGGCTTGACTCAACGTGCGATATTCCTAAAGCTTCCCCTATCCTCTTGAACTCTTTAAATTCTTCAGGAGTCCACCATCGCTGAACTGGAAGGTGATTCATGGTCGGTCGCAGGTACTGTCCGATTGTGACGATGTCTACACCGATTTCTTTCAAGTCTTTGAGGGTTTCAAACATTTCTTGCTCGGTTTCACCAAGCCCCACCATTATCGATGATTTAACGACTAATCCTTCTTCTTTCGCTTGGGCAAGAACAGCAAGGCTTCGAGCGTATCCAGCTGATGGCCGAACTTGTCGTTGTAGGCGAGGGACGGTCTCAATATTGTGGTTCATGACGTCAGGGTTGGCAGAGAAGACGGTTTGCAGATCATCAGCGTTACCTTTCAAATCAGATATCAAAACCTCGACGCTTGTTTGAGGGTTGAGACATCTGACTTCATTAATTATTTCTCTGATGTGGTTTGCGCCTCCATCTTTTAAGTCATCTCGAGCAACCATAGTAATTACTGCGTATTCTAAGTTCATCTGGTTGACCGCTTTTGCTATTCGCTTTGGCTCATCATGATCAATTGCTTGAGGTTTTCGCGTATCTACTAAGCAGAATCCGCATGCACGTGTGCAACGTTCGCCTAGTGCCATGAACGTGGCGGTTCCCTGCCCCCAGCATTCAAAAATGTTGGGGCATCCTGCCTCCTCACATACTGTTGTTAATTCAAGAGACCTAATTGATTTTTTCAGTTCCCTATATTCTGAACCCATATTGGCCTTGATTCGCATCCATTC
>CAJWRY010000116.1 GCA_913046155.1 uncultured Candidatus Nemicrothrix sp.
GGTCTCCCCTGGATCCGGCGACCGGTCTTTCTGGTCGCCGGATCACCCGTTTTTCTCCACCCCCTTTTGCTCATATTCCTGTCATGGTTGAGAGCGTAACGGAAATATTTTCTACGGTTCCCTCTGGTCTAATCCTTGATGCCACAATCGGTGGCGGCGGACATAGTCTTGAAATTTTGAAATCAAGAGAGGATTTGAATGTAATCGGAATTGATCAAGATTCAGAAGCTTTGGCAGCTGCGGACTCTAACTTAGTGGGGTTTGCAAACAGAGTGTCTCTTATCCACGGTCGATTTGATGACCTTTCAGCTGTTGCTAAACAAATGGGAAATCAGAAACTATCGGGTTTCCTATTTGATTTAGGAGTTTCCTCATATCAATTAGACAATCCACATAGGGGATTCTCTTTCAGAAACGACGGCCCTCTCGATATGCGAATGAACCCTGACTCACAAATTACTGCCGGCGAATATGTAAATGGGGCAACTGAAGAAGAACTAGCCTCCTTGCTTTACAACTATGGTGATGAAAAGTATTCAAAACGTGTAGCCAGAGCGATCGTCTCCATGCGCCCTATCCTTGGCACGAAAGAACTAGCAGACATAATCTGCGATGCCATCCCAGCGCGTTCTAAACGGTCTCCTGGGCATCCCGCTAGAAGATCTTTTCAGGCTTTACGTATTGCCGTAAATTGCGAGATAGAGATACTGGAATCATCGATACGAGAAGCAATACGACTTCTCAAAATTGGTGGTCGCGGCGTAGTGCTCTCTTACCATTCAGGTGAAGATAAGGTCGTTAAACGAACACTTAGACAATTAGCTGGTCTTGATATCAGCAACTCAAAATATCACCCTGAGGTCCATCAACAGAAAAAGATATCCTTACTGGCACGAAAAGCTCAGAGGGCATCCAGTGATGAGATCTCCAAAAACCCCAGGGCTTCCTCAGCGCTTCTGCGAAAATTTGAAAAGGTAAGTGATTTGTAATGGCAGTTTTCCCATTAACTGACAAGAGGCCAATTGAGGTTGGGAAACCTAAACTTGAGTTAGTAGATAACTCTAAATCATGGTTTCGTTCCATAGGTATCATCCTTATTCTCCTTATTTCAATCGGGTTCTTTAGCAGAATGCTCCTCAGTGCCATGATCGTTCAGCGCCAGACCCAAATCGATGGCCTCTCGGAGTCAATAGCAGAATTGGATTCCGATAACAGGTCACTGATGTTTGATATAGCCCAGCTGGAGTCAACCAAAAGAATAATGAGAATTGCTCTTGCAGAACCAGGTGAAGAGTTTGAAACGGTCAACGGATTAGGGATGATTATTCCAGAGATCACGATATACCTTGACCCATTGTCAAATGAGAGCTTGCAAGGATGGCAGTGGCGTCAAATTAGTTCTCAAAGGCAGGGACAGTGACGCAAACCACAGTTTACTCCGAAGATAAAAGGCGGCATTTCCTTTTAGTCATCTTAGGATTCTGCACCCTATTTATCAGTTGGCGTTTAATTGACTTATCAATATTAAACAACACTAAATACGAGGAAAGAGGAGTAAACCAAAGAGTAATCGAGCGAGAAATAAAGGGAGAACGGGGATCTATCCTAGATCGAAATGGGTACGAGCTAGCGATTTCATTTCCTCAACCTTACATCTATATTGATCCACAACTCACAGAGAATGGAGTGGAAAAGTCACAGATACTAGCAAATTATCTTGATCTACCAGGTGTTGACGAAATGCAAGAAGCAAAGACAATACTTACAAAATTCAATTCGCCTACCCGCTTTGAATACATAGTTAGACAAGCAAGTCTTGAGTCTGCTGAAGCGATCCTCAATCTAAATTTAGGAGGGGTTTACGTTGATTATGAACCTCGGCGATTTCACGTAGCTGGAGATCAACTCGCAAGAGGGGTTCTTGGGGGAGTGACAGTTGATAACCTCGGAAGCTCAGGCTTGGAGTTGCAATACGAGCAAGAACTCATGGGCACAACTGGGATTCAACGAGTTGAGTTAAGCGCTGATGGAAGCACAATCCCTACAGAAGCAGAAACTATTCGAAAAGCCGTTCATGGTTCTGATCTTATATTGACAATAGACAGGGCTTTGCAGTCGCAAGTAGAACTTGAATTATCAAAGACAATTCAAGAAGCGCAAGCGAAAGGTGGAATTGTAATTATACAAAAGCCCTCAACAGGAGAAATCCTGGCAATGGCATCCATGGTTGCGACTGAGACCGGCGAGGTCGTCTCAACATCGCATAATCAGGCAGTAACACTGAGCTATGAACCTGCATCTGTACTGAAGGCAATGACTTTCGCAAGTGTGATCAATGAAGGTCTTGGAATAGGAAGTAGTAAAAAAGATATCCCTGACACAGTAATACTGGAATGGGAAAACAACGAAGGCAAGACGGAAACAGAGGTGTGGCGGGACGAATACGAATACGAAACGCAAGAAATGACTATAGAGGGGATACTTACACACTCCTCAAATACAGGAACGATAATTTGGGCCCAAGAATTAGGCCAACAAAAGTTATACGACTACCTCAGAAAGTTTGGCTTCGGTGAAGCTTCAGGGCTTGAGTTTCCTTACGAATCGCAAGGGATCCTCCATGATCTAAATAATTGGGACCCCTCAAACCTAAATACGATTGCTTTAGGACACGGGATATCGGTAACCCCACTCCAGCTAGTGAGTGCCTATTCTGCAATAGCGAACGATGGAATATTCGTGGCTCCACGACTTGTAAGCCATATTGTCGACCCAAGTGGAAATATGGAGCGCCTTGCTAGCACTCCTTCACGAGAAGTTATTTCTGCTTCAACAGCTCACCAGGTAGCAGATCTGCTCACCTCAGTAGTAGACAATGGAACAGGAGAAAGAGCTTCAGTAAACGGGTATAAAATTGCTGCAAAAACAGGAACATCTTGGAAGTACTTTTCACCTGAAAATAGTTATGAAATGCCCAACGGCCAACTTGATCCGTATCTAGATAAAAACGGTCAGCGTCACTATACGTCTACAGTGACTGGTTTTTTCCCAGCGCAAAAGCCAGAGCTCTCAATGATAGTTATCATTGACGATCCGGCTCCGATAGAAGAAAAATTTTACGCAAGTCATGTTGTGGCTCCTCTATTTGGGGACATAGCAGCTTGGTCGTTGCGGCACTATCAAATTTCTCCATTTAAAGAAGTTCAACTGTCGGATAACAACCAGCAAGCCTTAAATGGCCCGAATCTTGAAGAAGGTGGGGAATCAGAATGAACCTCAACGAGATTCTCAAAAACGTGCGGAACTCAGATTTTGAACGTTTAGGAGAAATCAATGATGTTGAAGTGCATGGATTGAGCTATGACTCTCGTTTAATTAATAGCGGTGATCTTTTTTTCTGTTTCAAAGGTGAAAAAAAAGACAGTCATGACTTCGTTTATGACGCAATCAAAGGCGGTGCAAGTGCGCTGGTTGTAGAAAGAAAAATTGATATTGATTTTCCGCAAGTTATTTCATCCAGCAGCAGAAAAATGATGAGTGAAATAGCTGAAATATTTTATGAATTTCCATCACGAGAAATAACGACGGTAGGTGTGACAGGCACAAATGGAAAGACAACCACAGTCAATATCCTTTCAGCAATAGCTAAGGCCGCAGGAGAGAAAACAGAAACAATAGGAACGCTAACGGGTCAATTGACGACGCCAGAAGCTCCCGACCTGCAACGACAAATCAGAGACTCTATCGGAAATGGGGTGTCTTTTCTAGCAATGGAAGTAAGCTCGCACGCGTTACTTCAAAACCGGATCTCTAGGATGACTTATGATGCCGCAATCTTTACGAATCTAAGTCTTGACCATCTTGACTACCACGGAGATATGGAAAGTTACTATAAAG
>CAJWRY010000117.1 GCA_913046155.1 uncultured Candidatus Nemicrothrix sp.
GAATCTACTCGCAGGTAATCAAAGTTTGCGGGAATCATTTATGCCTCGCTTACTTCTAGCACTGCTTTAACAATATTGTGATAGCCAGTGCATCTACAGAGATTGCCTTCAAGTCCTTCGCGTACCTCATTTTCAGTAAGGCTTTGATTTTCCTCAACCAGGGACACGCAAGCCATGACCATCCCCGGCGTGCAATAACCGCATTGGAGAGCATGACATTCGTGAAAGGCTTGCTGCATGGGATGGAGCGTTCCATCTGCTTGTGCTAAACCTTCGATAGTTGTTATCTCCATTCCATCAACTTGCGCTGCTAAAACAGTACATGACTTAACTGATTCACCGTTCAAGTGGACTGTGCAGGCTCCACATGATGAGGTATCACACCCTATATTTGTTCCTGTCAACCCCGCAGATTCGCGTATGTACTGAACCAGTAGCGTTCGAGGCTCCACATCATGTGACTCCTGAACGCCATTAATGTTAAGAGTTACTTCCACTTACTTCCCCTTTGCTCTAATAGAAATCTAGTACAACTGTTGGGGTAAATACTAAATCAATCTAGATATCAACCTTTTGGTAGCATGCTCTGGCCCAAAGACCAGAGCCGATTAATAATAGCGTTAATGAGATAAACCCTGGTTGTGTCTCTGCCCAAGTTACGTCACCAAGAAATCCTTGACGGCCCATTCTGATCACGTGTGTTATGGGATTATATTTTGCTACGTGGTATAGCCATCCTTGTATAGCTTCTAAGGGTGCCTGTCCTACTGACAGAAACATTGTGCTGAACATAACAACTTGAGCGATTGCTAAAGATTTCAAAGTCTTCATCGTAAAAACGATGCCTAATACGAATAAGGACATGACCGCAGCTATTCCTATTGCGGTGAAGTATGCAATGACGAAGCCGAAAAGACCACCGGGCATGTCAGCATCGAGAGCAACAAATGAGACAATCAATACTGCCGTGGTGGGTAGCACAGCTCTCGTGACGGAATATCCGACAAGTCCTGAAATTAGTGCTGATGGAGTGATAGGCGCTGCTCGCATCCGGTCAAAAAATCCGTTTTCTAAGTCTGTAGCGGTAAGCCCGCCCCCGCCAAGACCTGAGAATGCTGACCCTTGAAGGATTGCCCAAGCCGCCATCCAGTTAACCGCTTTATCTGTGCTGTAGCCATCAAGCTCCACAACGGATGAAAAAGATCCGCTAAATGCTACCACGAAAAAAATTGGCATAATTATGGAAGGGATCATAAGTGACGGAAGTCGTCGCATCCGCATTAAGCCTCTTTTTGTGATAGCCACTGTTACTTGTAACTGGGACGTTTTTTTCAAGGATGTCATGGTCATGAAGCAACTGCCAAACGTCTTTTGAGCTGGTGTATTGAAGTGACGATACCTGCAAGGGAGATCAAAAAGATTACGCCAGATGCTCGAAGAAACGCGTCCCAAGAAAATCCCTCAATTGTAATAACGCGAGTCCAATCAATAATCCATGTCAACGGATTCCATTCTGCGATTTGCCCGTACCACCCGTCCATCAATTCAACTGGGAAAAACGCTGAACTAATAAAGATGAATACAAAAATAATCGGAAAGAGCGAGTTGACGACTTCTTGCGACCCTGTCCTTAACGCAATTGCAATCAAGAAACTACCTACACCCATTGATAGAAATGAAGTGAGAAAAACGAGGGCTAAAGCGCTACTCGCCCCTCCAGATAACTCTGCCCCAAAAGCGAAAAAAATGATTATGAGAATTGTTGCCTGCACCAAACCATAGATAAAAGCACTCGATAAGCGGGCGATAAGGATGGACGACCTAGATACTGGGGATGAAAGCAATCGATCCATAAAGGAATTCTCAATATCTCCTGCTAAATCAGTTGCGCTATTTGTTGACCCAAATAGAACACCTTGTATTACGCAAGCTGGGAGGATGAAGTCAAGGAACGTCACATCAGGGTATGGGAATTCAGGGAGATTCACCGCTTTACTGAATTGCGCTGCATAGACAGCTGCCAGCAATAAAGGAAAGAATAGTGTTGGCGCCCAGGCTTGTGGCTGCCGTACCATTCCTAGAATGCTCCGGTGAGATAGTTGTAAAGCTTGAGGAATGGAGTGTTTAATGTTCATTGTTGACCGTCACGTATCTGCACCGCCCTCAAGTCGTCTTCCAGTTGCATCTGCAAATACATCGTCAAGACTTGGTTCATCCAGTTCAACATGTTGTACTTCTATGTTCTGTTCTTCCAAGGATTTCAAAACAGCTGTGATGGCTCTTGTCCCACCGTCGAGACCTATTGCAATTCTTCCCTTTCTTGCGGGCCGTTCTTCCCCTAGTTTTCTCATTACCTGCTTAGCTATCTCATAGTCACTTTCAACTACATCCACGCGTAATGTTGGTGCTCCAACATCTGATTTAAGCTTCGTAGGGGTCCCCTCTCGAACTATCCTTCCATTATCAATTATCGCTATCCGTTGAGCTAGCTGATCTGCTTCTTCTAAGTATTGAGTTGTCAGAAACACGGTTGTTCCTATTTCTTTATTGAGTGTTCGTACTTCTTCCCATAAAGCGACCCTGCTTGTTGGATCAAGCCCAGTGGTCGGCTCATCCAAGAAAAGCACTTTGGGTTGATGCACAAGTGATAATGCAAGGTCAAGTCTTCTGCGCATCCCCCCCGAGTACGTTCCAACACGCTTATCTCCTGCGGCAGTGAGTCCCACTCGTTCAAGTAATTCTGCACATCTCTCCTTACCTCCATGCCTTGATATGCCGTGAAGGACTGCTTGTAACCTAAGTAATTCATTGCCCGTCATAAGAGGGTCAATGGCTGCATCTTGGAGGGCAACACCTATTTTTTTTCTGACCATACTTGCCTCTGATGCGACATCAAATCCGGCTACTGTGGCTGAGCCTCCTGTTGGTTTCAGAAGAGTGGTAAGCATTCGCACAGCTGTTGATTTCCCTGCCCCGTTAGGGCCCAAAAATCCGAATACTTCCCCTTCCTCAACGGTTAGATTAATGCTATTAACAGCAACTAAATCTCCAAAAGTGCGCGTGAGGTTCTCGGCTTCTATTGGATTACTCATCTACCCTCCGAGAGTTTGGGCAAGATGAGTAAACGGCCAATTCGCTGGTAGCCGCACTGGTTCAGGTGCTGGTGGTGGGACTGCATATGCCTCTTCACCGGGCCGAACAAATCCATAATTCTGTCGGGCTAACTGTTCGATCTTTTCTGGAGAGTACAACGCATCTCTCTTTTCCTCTAGCTCAGCGTTCTCAACTGTAATTGATGTTAGTTCTTGCTGTTTAGATGAAAGTTCTTCCCCTTGTTTTGCCCAAAGTTGCAACAAATCAAAGCTCCACCAAAGAACGAAAAGGGCAATAATGGCTGAAACTATCCAAAACGCGATTTTTCTGGTCCGCTCAGTGGCTCGAATGTCACTTTCGGGTGTTTCAGTTACTAGTGCCATGTCAGCCAACCTTTAATGCGTTGATTCCCCGGAATGCTGCCGCATCACCTAGTTCCGATTCGATCCGGAGTAATTGATTGTATTTTGCGACTCGCTCACTTCGCGCAGGAGCCCCAGTTTTAATCTGTCCACAATTAGTTGCTACAGCGAGATCTGCTATTGTCGTATCTTCAGTGTCTCCAGACCTATGTGACATGACTGATGTGTATCCATTTTGTGTGGCAAGGTCCACAGTTTCAAGGGTTTCGGTTAAAGTTCCGATTTGGTTTACTTTGATGAGTATTGAATTTGCAACTCCTTTATCTATGCCTCGTTGGAGTCGTTGCGTGTTCGTTACGAAAAGGTCATCTCCGACAAGTTGAACTTTA
>CAJWRY010000118.1 GCA_913046155.1 uncultured Candidatus Nemicrothrix sp.
GCTTAGGATTGCAAACACGAGAGGATTCCATGCGTTCAATTCAGCACTACATCAACGGTCAAAGCGTTGATATAGCAAATCAAAAGACTCATGCAGTTCTAAACCCAGCTACAGAAGAGCAAGTGGCCGAAATACAGCATGCGACTTCGAAGGAAGTTAATCAGGCTGTGGCATCTGCCAAGGCTGCACTCAGTGATTGGGGCGAAGCATCCATCGCTCAACGAACGAAACTTCTATACAACTTTCGTAACCTTGTACTCGAGAATGAACATTACATCGCTGAGTTAATAACTGAAGAGCATGGAAAAGTCCATAGCGACGCGAGGGGAGAAGTAGCAAGAGGAATAGAAAATATTGAATACGCGTGCGGGTTTGCCGAAACTCTCAAAGGTTCATACAGCGAGCAAGCATCATCAGGCGTGGATGTTTATACAATTCGTCAACCGGTCGGTGTTTGTGTAGGGATAACACCCTTTAACTTTCCAGTCATGGTTCCTTTATGGATGTTCCCTAACGCCATAGCGTGTGGAAATACTTTTATACTCAAACCCTCAGACCGAAACCCCTCAGCGCCAGAGTTCATAATCAAATTAATGAACGAAGCTGGATTTCCAAAGGGTGTAGTTAATCTAATTAATGGAGGAGCGGAAACAGTTAACCAACTTCTATCTCATGATGATGTTGACGCTGTGAGTTTCGTTGGTTCCACGCCGGTAGCAAAACATATTTACGAATCTGGAACCGCTGGCGGTAAACGGGTTCAGGCATTGGGGGGTGCTAAGAACCATATGGTTGTGCTTCCAGATGCCGATATTGACCTTGCAGCAGACTCGGCAGTTTCCGCCGCTTATGGATCAGCTGGTGAGCGTTGCATGGCAATCTCAGTTGTTGTAGCGGTCGGAGAAGTAGCAGAACCATTAGTAAGAGCTATTTCTGATCGAATTGACAATCTAAAGATCGGACCCGGAATGCAGCCTGATTCAGAGATGGGTCCACTTATAAGTAAAGAGCATCGCACTCGAGTCGTTGACTACATCAACTCAGGGGAAGCAGAAGGTGCAACCGTTGTTTGCGATGGCCGGGTGCACTCGCCTGAGCAAAAAGGATTCTATGTCGGAGCGACTCTTTTAGATAACGTAACAACAGATATGGAAGTGTACCGTGACGAAATCTTTGGCCCAGTCCTCTCGGTTGTAAGAGTTCAATCCTTTGATGACGCATTAGATGTCATAGCGAAGAACCAATATGGCAACGGAGTAGCAGTCTTCACCCGAGATGGAGGCACAGCCAGACAATTTCAAAAAAATGTGCAAGCCGGAATGGTAGGAATTAATGTTCCAATACCTGTCCCAGTGGGGTACCACTCATTTGGTGGCTGGGATGATTCTCTATTTGGAGATACAGCAATGTATGGGCCGGAAGGAATGCGTTTCTATACGAAGCAAAAAGTTATTACAAGTCGTTGGCCCGATCCAACAAGTAGTCAAATCGACTTAGGTTTTCCCCAGAACACCTAAAGTCGCTCTGAAGAGCGCTGAACTAACCACTGGAAAAGTGGGTCACTATCTCGCGTGTCCAACATTTCCGGATGCCACTGAACAGCAATAATGGGTCGATCAATATGCTCTATTGCCTCAATTCCCTGATCATCTGAGAGCCCAGTAGCCAGAAATCCGCTACCTAGACGGTCAATGCTTTGATGATGTAAAGAATTCACTTCTATTGATGACCCGTAGAGGTCTGAAAACAAAGACCCATCATCAAAGGTAACTTCGTGCACCCGACTTGAAGGGGGTTCCTTTCGAGCAGCGTGCGGAGGAACGTCTTGAAATAGTGTCCCGCCGGCGTAAACATTAAGAATCTGTAAGCCTCGGCAAATTCCGGCAACAGGTAATTCATTCTCGTACACCTTGTCAAGCACATTTAATTCAAAATCATCACGTACCGGCTCAATTGACTGCAGTTCAGGCTCCGGGTCTGCACCGTACCTTACGGGGTCTATGTCGGCCCCGCCACTCATGAGTATGCCATCCAGTCGAGGAATGATTTCTGATGGCTCAAGGCTAAGAGGAAGGAAAACAGGAATCCCGCCTGCTGCGATAATGCCTTCGGCATAGTCCACCCAATACACGTCAAAGCAAAGGTGATTCATGACCTCAAGACTGCCACGCAATTTATCTCCAGTACGCCGACGTCCAGTTATACCTATCAGGGGTTTTGGGTTATCCATAAATCAATTTCAGCTTTAAAATTCATTGTCCGAATGCAACGGTATCGTATTTAGAAGTAACTAAGTAACTTTGAACCCTAGTCTTGAAAGAATAAAAGGAAATAGTTTTCATGAAATTCACTGTTGACGCTACTGATGAGACGAAATCAATAAGGTCACTAGTTGCTGCACCTGAATTTGAATCAGGGCTTGAGTTCTTTGTAAATAAACTTGGGTTCAAAATTGTGATGATTTCACCAGCAGATAATCCTAATTATGCGATCTTGAATAGGGATCAATTCACCATCGCGTTAGATAAAAGTGCAAAAGCACAACCACTATCGATTGAAATTCCAATAGAAGATCAATCCCTCATCGGAACGGATCTAATTGGCCCCAACGGCACCAGAGTGAAGTATGTTCCTGTTATTAAGCGACAAAATCAGGTAATAGATCTGCACCCAATCGTTCATGTATCGCGGATAAGCGATACTCAATGGGTGCATGGCAGAGCAGGGATGTCATATAGATCTTTGACTGGTAACCACAACGAAATCTCCGTGGCATCTCAAATAAGAATTGAAGGAAGCGGGAAAGTGGCTGACTGGGTGCATTATCATGATGTTTCCTTCCAAACACTGTTTTGCATTAACGGTTCAGCGAAATTGGTATACGAAGATCAAGGTGAGCCTTTTATGTTTAAGGAGGGAGACTGTATTCTCCAACCGCCAGGCATCCGCCACCAGGTGTTGGAATCATTTGATGACCTTGAGGTCATTGAAGTGACAACTCCTGCAAACCATGCAACATTTTCCGACTTCAACATGGAGTTGCCCAACAGCACCGTAGCGCGTACACGAAATTTTAATGGTCAACAATTTACTCACGATACGCCCAACTCACGAGAGCCGGTAACTTATAAAAATTCAACCTCCTTGACCGCATATGGGACCTCAATAGGCGAGGCATCAGGGAATCAAGGTTGGGTGAACGAAATCCACGGTTCTGTATCAGAGGGCACAAGATTAACTCCAACGTCTATAAGTCCAGAAAAACCCCTCTCTTTTTTTCTATGGTTTATTAATCAGGGATCTGCGCAAATAGAAGTTGAAGAACGAGAAGAAACCGTAAGTTCGGGTGATGCAATCTGTTTTCCATATGGGTTCCTCCCATCAATGGAATTCTTTTTGGTAGACCACGATTCTGAGTTCAAAGTACTCGAAGTAGCGTTCTGATACAAAAGGGTCTCACTGGAAGCCGGATTTAATTCTTTTCGGAAATGAGAAGGAAATTAGCCAGTTGACAGCCAAGAAGCCACAACAGGTAAACAATGCTGCTGACAAGCCGCCCCAGAGATAAGTCAAGCCAGAGAGAAGAGTTCCAAATAGCCTCCCAAACGCATTGGCCGAGTAATAAAGACCAACATTAACAGCTACATCGCTATCGTCCTCAGTGAAAGCAAGAATTAGATATGAATGGAGCGAAGAATTTAAAGCAAACAAAACGCCAAATAATAGTAATCCGACGATTACCGTGAAAGTTTTGGCTATATCAAAAGCAACCAAAACAGCCAACAAAA
>CAJWRY010000119.1 GCA_913046155.1 uncultured Candidatus Nemicrothrix sp.
AGATTAGATTAAATAACTGAAAGCTATGTGATCCTCTTCTAGTCTAGGAACGGAGGGACCTCATGACGGATAACGAACTTCAACAAGATATAAATCTGGCTTTGGCTGAGGATGAGCAAACGTTGTGGGGATCTCGCCTTGTCAAAAGATCATTATTTGACGCAGATGGGAGCACATTGGGTTCAATACAGGACATTTTGCTTGTTCCAGCAGCTAGTGAAAATAAACTCTATCTACGAGGATTTGTTGCTTCAGTTGACCGAAGACTGATTTTTGTTCACGAGGCAAGAGTTGATGCAGTTGACAGAGATGGGCTTCATTTAAGGGGTGGAACTCTTGACCTGCGAATTTTTAAAAAACGTCATGGAGAAATGCTGCTGACCAAAGATATCTACGCAACCCGCTTAGAAAGTGGAAACATTAGCGATGTTGGTTTCTCCGAAAGTGGCTTAAACGATGGGAAATGGCTTACCAACAAAATTGCGTTCGCTGCCGGAGGGAGATTACGGAAACGGAACCTCGAAGTTGCAGATTGGGCTTCCATCGGATCCGTGTTTACTTCTGACCAAGTGTCTGGTGACTTGGCACGCTTACGAGAGCTCCATAAAGCAGATGCAGCTGAAGTAATTCAAGCAATTCCAGAAGGCAGGCGAACCGAATTAGCTGCAGCCCTTGAGGCAAGCCGGCTGGCTGATCTACTTGAAGAGTTACCTGAATCTGAACAGGCCCTAATACTCAACAAACTTGAGACGGCTGACGCAATTGAAGTCCTTCAGGAAATGGAAATCGATGATGAAATTGATCTTCTTAAAGAATTAGACCCGACCCAACGAGAAATACTGCTTGCAGAAATGGATCCCGAAAACGTTCAGCAAATACGTTCACTACTCAAATACAACGAAGATACCGCAGGGGGCATGATGACCCCTGAAGCGATTGTATTAACTCCCGAATCAACGGTTGCCGATGCCATAGCCAGGCTACGAGACACTGACCTTCCACCTGCAATATCAGTTCGTCTATTTATAACCGAGTCACCAATTCAGGCGCCTACTGGAAAATATCTAGGAAGTGTTACCCTCGCAAGGTTATTAAGAGAACCTCCAACATGCACTGTGGGTGATTGCATTGATAACGATGTACCAACACTGAGTCCGGAAGCATCAGAAAAAGAAGTAGCTGAAATCCTAGCCCGATATGACCTACTGGCTGTGGCTGTTGTTGATGCAATGCACCGACTAGTTGGAGTAGTCACAGTTGATGATGTGATCATCCGCCTGACAGAAGGAGCGGACTAATGAAAATAAGAGATGACGCAGTAACAATTCCTGGGAAAGTTAGCCGATCCCTGGGCTCGGGTTCCGATCGAGACACCGTTGGCCGATGGTCAGAAGCCATTGCGAGAGGAATGGGTGGAGGGAAATTCCTCATCATCCAAACACTTGTAGTTATCGCATGGATTGCTCTTAACGCAGTAGCAGGCTCCAAGGGGCTATGGGACGAATATCCTTTCATACTTCTTAACCTCCTATTCAGTATTGAAGCCGCCTACGCGGCGCCACTCATTCTCCTAGCTCAGCACAGACAAGACGCTCGCGACCGTGCACTTGCGGAGAGAGACAGAGAAGTCAACAGCCGTATTCTCTCAGATAGTGAATTCCTGACAAGAGAATTAGCTGCAATCCGACTTCGTCTAGATGATGTTGTGAGCATCACCGAACTAGAAACGCTAATCAAAGATCTGACAACCACAGTTCAAACTTCTGAAGATACTGAATAGCCTTTAAATTTTCCGTTACTAATTTATTCGCTAACCTGTTAATAGGAGAAAAGATGCTTGAAATTCCCAAAATTATTTCCGTTGACGATCATGTTGTTGAACCTCCCGATCTTTGGGTTGAGAGACTTCCATCAAAATACAAAGACAAGGGCCCGAGAGTTGAAAGAGACCGAGCAATTTTCAACTTTGAAGGCGGCGTCTTCTCATACGAAAAGGGTGTGAAGGATGGAGAGGAATGTGACTGGTGGATCTATGACGATCTGGTCTACCCGTTTCCAAAACTCTCGGCCGCTGTGGGGTTTGACAGTCTTGATGTAACACCGGTTACTTTTGACCAGATTCGTCCAGGTTGCTGGAAACAGAAGGAACGACTTGAAGATATGGACGCAAACCACGTAGAGGCATCCGTAAATTTTCCTAATGTACTCCCTAGGTTCTGCGGCCAAGCTTTCTTAGAACGGCAAGATAAAGAACTTGCTTTATTATGTGTCAAAGCCTACAACGATTGGATGATCGACGAATGGTGCGCCGGAGACGGTAAAGGTCGACTAATCCCAATGACGATAGTCCCTCTTTGGGATCCGTTACTTGCTGCTGAAGAAATACGGAGATGCGCTGATAAAGGAAGCCATGCTATAGCCTTCACGGAAAACCCACACCCTCTTGGATTACCATCAATTCATGCTGCTGATAATCATTGGGACCCTGTCTTCCAAGCATGCGCAGATACCGAAACTATCTTAAATATGCATATAGGGTCTAGTTCAAAGATGCCTGCGACATCCCCAGACGCCCCCTTTGCCGTAAGTTCAACAATAACTTTTTCAAATGCTATGGGATCTTTTTGCGACTACATTCTTTCAGGGGTCTTTGATAGGTTTCCTAGCCTTCGGATTGCTTACGCCGAGGGGCAGGTTGGTTGGATGCCTTACGTTATTGAACGGATGGATAAACTATGGGAAGAACGAGATAATTCCTCCGATTTTGGGGTCATGCTGCCTAATCGACCATCCTCATACATAGCTGACCATATTTATGGGTGCATTTTTGATGATGAAGTTGGATTGCTTAACAGAGATTTAATTGGAATGGACCAGATCTGTTTCGAGGTTGATTATCCTCACGCCGACTCTACTTTCCCTCACACGAAAGACGTAGCTACTACAATTGTCACAAAAGCGGGCTTAAATGATGAAGAAATCTACAAGCTAATGCGAGGGAATGCAATCAGGGGTTGGGGTTTAGAGAGATTTGGTATCACGCAATAGCCAACACTGACGACATTATGCAACTCCCCCATTTGCGAAGACAAAAGAGAAGCATTGACCTTTCAAGTATTGCGGGTCGTTTCTCAACTGGCGTTGCTTCAATTAATGCCACTGTAGAACCGAGAGCGATCTATTGGGACCAATGGAATAAAGCTAATTTATCCGGAGATGGACCACTATGGATTGCTTTAGGAGACTCAGTCACTCAAGGTATAGGTTCTTCAAAACCTCAAACTAGCTATGCACATATTGTTCTAGAGCGTTTGAGGACGAGAACAGGAAAAGATTGGAGGTTGATTAACTTATCAATGAGTGGTGGACGTTTCCTTGATGTTGTTGAAAGGCAACTCCCAATTATTGAAGATCACCAACTTCAACCTTCGCTTGTTACCACAATCATTGGGAGCAATGATCTTATGTGGAGAAGAGATAAAGAAAGCATCCTGAATGATGCAAAGCGCACAATTAATTCTCTACCTCCTGAGAGCTACTTAAGTAAAGTTTCAGCCGCTAGAAAAGGTAAACGCGCAATGGTTTCATCAGCTATCAACCATCTCGCGCCTATCCGAGGTATCCACCTTTTCAACGCATGGGATTGGCCTACTGGAGAGGGAATGTGGGCCGAGGATCGGTTTCACCCTAACGACGAAGCTTATAAATATATAGC
>CAJWRY010000120.1 GCA_913046155.1 uncultured Candidatus Nemicrothrix sp.
TAAAGTACATTGAAAGTGGAATCAATGTGAGGCCCTTTTGGTCAACTTGAGCCTGCAACTTGTAGATCTCCCTCTTATGTAAAAGAAGTTTCTTTGGTCGGTCAGGTTCGTGAGAAAAGCGAGGGCTTGAATGATCGTATTTGCTGATATGGCAGGAATTCAGCCAAATCTCTCCGTCATGTATTCTGCAAAAGGCCTCTGCTAGTTGAGCTTGACTATTGCGTAATGATTTAACTTCACTTCCCTGCAAAACCATGCCAGCTTCTATCGTGTCAAAAATCTCAAACTCTCTCTTAGCCTGACGATTAGTTGCAACAATTCGCTTCCCTGAATTACCCATGATGACCTGAGGCTAGCGCTAATACTGGCCTAACGTTGGTAAGCGTACTATTTCCTCACCATTTCTCATACAAAAGTTTGCTGTAGCATGTAGGAATGCTCGTTCTAAACGAAGACATCAAAACCCAAATAATCAAGCATGCTATTGACGAATTTCCCAACGAAGCATGTGGACTTTTTTCTGCGAATGGCGGTTCAAGTACCATTGCGTGCTTCTATCCAATGGCGAATGTCGCAAATTCGGAGATAATTTACCAATTAGATCCTTTGGAAATGATGAAAGTGGAAGGCATTGCTGATGCCGAAGAAAAGCAAATCATTGGAGTAATGCACAGCCATACGCATACTGCTGCGTATCCATCTCCTACAGATGTCAGGGATGCGACAGATTTTGATCCTTTAGGAACATGGCATTACCTAATAGTTTCGCTGCAGGAAAGTGAGCCTGTGATTAGGAGTTTCCGAATCAAGAATGAAGAAATAACTGAAGAAGAAATTAGTTTCACTAGTTCCTGAGACCGATGTCGCAGTGTTTAATTGCAAAAAAGACGACATAATTAGGTATGGCAGTTCACCAAACAATCCTTGATCTTATCGGGAACACACCCGTAGTAGATGTATCGAAACTTAGTCCAAATCCTGCTGTCAAAATCTTCGCCAAGCTAGAGAATCAAAATCCTGCAGGATCAGTTAAGGACCGCATCGCTAAATCAATGGTGTTACAAGCTGAAAAAGAGGGGCTGCTTAAACCTGGATGCACCTTAATTGAGCCTTCATCTGGAAATACGGGCATTGCGCTTGCGATGATTGCATCTATGCGCAACTACCAACTTAAAATTGTTTTGCCCCAGAATGTTTCGATCGAGAGGAAACAACTGCTAGAAGTATGGGGCGCTGAAATCATCACCTCTCCTGGTGAATTAGGATCCAATGGCGCTGTGAAGCTTGCTCAAGAACTAGCACAGCAAAATAGCGATTGGGTATTTCTGTACCAATATGGCAATGAGTCGAATCCTCAAGTCCACTATGAAACGACAGGCCCAGAAATCTTGGATGATGTTCCAGACATAACTCACTTCGTAGCAGGGTTGGGAACATCCGGAACACTTATGGGTGTGGGAACTTTCTTACGTGAACAGAGGAAAGATATACAAATTCTTGCAGTCGAACCGCCATCCGGAGAAGTAGTTCAGGGACTAAGAAGCTTGGATGACGGTTTCATACCTCCAGTCTTTGAAAATTGGAAGGGACTAGAAGTTCTCAATGGGAAAAGAATAGTCCGACCACAAGAATCCATACATTACACAAGACAATTAGCAAGCGAATGCGGAATTTTTTCTGGCATCTCTTCAGGGGCGGCTCTTGCAGGGGCGATTAGAGTCGCCGAAAAGATCGAAACAGGAGTTATTGTATTCATTGTTTGCGATGGAGGATGGAAATACCTCTCCACAGGAGCATGGTCTGGTGACTTAGATGATGCAGCCAACTCTATTGAATCAATAATTTACTTCTAGAAAATTCAGGATCTGGTAACCAACTTTCTAAATAACTCTTAAAATGCCTCTACGATTAGATATGTGTCAAATAACCAACCAATAGGAATCTTTGATTCGGGTTTCGGTGGGCTTACTGTCGCTAGAGCGATAATAGACTTGTTGCCATCTGAGGACATTGTCTACTTCGGTGACACTTCAAGATATCCCTACGGGCCTCAACCCTTAGAAGAAGTTAAATCTTACTCACAACAAATATCTGATTATCTAATTGGAAAATACGATGTGAAAATGATCGTAATAGCTTGCAACACTGCATCAGCTGCAGCAGAGGCTAATCTACGAGACTTTACAGAAATCCCCATAGTAGGTGTCATAGAGCCAGGAGCTCAGGCAGTTGCCGAAGTTTCAGCTACAAAGAGAATAGGTGTTATTGGAACGGTAGGAACGATAAATAGTCAAGCGTATGACAATGCAATCAAGGAAATTAGTCGGGAAAATATAGAACTTGTCAGCGTAGCCTGTCCAGGTTTCGTAGAGTTTGTGGAGCGCGGAGAATTTGAAGGAGAGCAAGTAAATATTCTTGCAGATCGACTTCTAGCCCCAGTTATTCAAGCCGATGTTGATGCACTGTTACTCGGATGCACTCACTACCCTTATTTGGCAAGAGCAATAGGGGAGTCTGTGGGTGAGGATGTTGTATTGGTTTCGTCAGCGGACGAAACAGCGTTTGCAGTTGCAAAGTGTTTGAAGGCAAAAGATCTTGAAACTACAAATATAAATCAAGGAAACAGGACATTTATCTCCTCAGGCGATGTATCTTGGTTTGCAGAGCAAGGTCAAAAGTTATTTGGCCCTGAATTAGAAAAAGCGATAGCTCACAACTGGAGTTGAAAATCGTGAACACCCCCGCACTCAAAGTTACCGTACTTGGTTGTAGCGGTAGTTACGCGAACGCAGGTGGAGCCTGTACAGGCTTTCTGGTCCAAAGCCCCCAAGCGAATGTCTGGTTAGACGCGGGACCCGGAACCTTAGCTAATCTACAAGATCACATATGCTTATCAGACCTGACAGCAATAGTGCTCAGTCACGAACACGCAGACCACTGGTTGGAGCTTCCTGTGGTTTATAACGCGATACGCCATTACGTGCTATGCGAGCCAATTCCTGTCTTCGGGACAATGGGAACCTTCTCATTAGCACGAAAGATGTGTGAGGATATTGAAGAATCATTCCGCTGTAACGTGATTAGTGACAAATCATCCACCGTAATAGCGGATCAGGAATGGCGGTGGTCTAGAACTGATCACTACGTTGAAACTCTAGCCTCAAGAGTTGAAGTGGGAGATTCAAGTATGGTCTTTTCTGCAGATACAGGCCCAGAGTGGGATATCACTCAATTGGGGTCAGGCATTGATTTATTAATAGCTGAGTCTACATTCCTTTCACATCGGGAAAAAGAAAAAATCTTACACCTCTCAGCTCGTCAAGCCGGAATGATGGCGCAACACGCAGATGTTTCTCATCTAGTTCTTTCACACCTGGCTCCAGGTGAAGAACCGTCTCGACACCTACAGGAGGCCGGTGAAGTTTTTGCAGGAGAAATTTCACTAGCATGTGTAGGTAAGGAATTCGTAGCTTAAATAAGGGGGACTAAGTGGGGCGTACAGATGGAAGAAAAGTAGATGCGTTAAGAGAAATAAGCTTCACGCGCGACTTCACAACCATGGCCGATGGATCAATTTTGGTTGAATTCGGAAACACTCGAGTTCTATG
>CAJWRY010000121.1 GCA_913046155.1 uncultured Candidatus Nemicrothrix sp.
AACGTCTAAGGTCAACGTATGAGAATTTTCGTAACAAATGATGATGGAATTGACTCCATAGGCCTGCATATCCTTGCCAGATCTATGCTTCCGTTCGGCGAAGTTGTTATTGGAGCTCCTGATACTGAATATTCAGGAGCTTCATCTAGCTTCGGGGCATTGCACTTAATTAAACCTGAACTGCATAAAGCATTCGTTGAAGGAATAGACGAAGCATGGGCAATAACTGGTCCACCTGCTCTTTGTGTTATGTTCGCAAGACTGGGCGCATTCGGGGATCCATTTGATCTCGTAGTTTCAGGAATAAACCCCGGCGCTAATGTAGGACGCTCTGTTTACCACTCTGGAACAATAGGTGCTTGCCTCACCGCACGAAACGGAGGAATCACTGGAGTTGCTGTTAGCCAAGCTGTAGATGAGGGTGGCTACATGGGGCAAGGGATCGAAGAAATGCTACGAAATCAAAAGTGGGATAGCGCCGCCGAAATCGCAGCCTTAGCAGTAGAGGAAATGTGCACGAATCTTCCCAAGGAGGCATCTGTATTAAATATTAATGTGCCAAATATGGATGTTTCAGAGATGAAGGGGTGGGCACAAACTACCGTTGGAACGGACCTAATACGCCAAATGACGCAAGTGGATATTGAGCCGAAAATAGGGCACGAAGGTGCTTATCACCTAAATCTGAAATGGGGTGAGCGCATAACCCCCTCTTCCATAGATAATGATGTTGGCGCTGTCGCAAATGGGTACGTTTCAATTTCTTGGCTTAGCCGCCTCATGTCTCAAGAACCTCCGAGCGGAAGCTCAGTAGAGAGTAGATTAGATTCTATTTTTGCAAATTAGATAACCTTATGCGAACTAACCCGTGTTAGTGCAATGCTCAACAAAGTGATATTGTCTGATTCAACGATTGGAGAAATTTTTGAGAATAGCAATCCTGTATCAATCATTACGCGGAGGCACAAAGAAATTAGCTGAAAGTTTGGGAGCAAATTTCCAAAGCAAAGGTTCCTCAGTTGGGGTTTTCCCTATCACCAACTACGACGCTCAATTTGTACTCGATGCAGACCTAATAGTTATAGGAACCTGGACTGATGGGCTTTTCGGATTGGGAGCACGCCCTGGTCAAATAGGGAAATTGAACACACTACGCGACATCGCTCACAAAGATGTAGCCCTCTTTGTAACCTATGAGATTAGTCCTGAGAAATCATTAAATGGCCTAATCGAGTGGGCCCATGACCGCTCTGCAAACGTAGTCGCCTCAGCAGGCTTCAAAGTGCGGGGACCGTTCAGAAAGAATATTGAGGGTGATATTCAAATATTTGTAGAGAACTCCCTAAATCTAGTTGAACAGAGCTGAAGTGCTCTCCGAGTAGCGGACTTTAAACGATGACCATATGACATCACTGAAAAAAATCTTAACTTTATGACAATTAAGGATGCTAAAGAGTTGGGACCTGAGGACTTCGTTTGGGATTTCTTCTGCAGAAGCCCAGAGGACTCAATGACTGCAAGAGTTAAAGCCGCTAGCGAAGCAGGATTTAGCGCAGTTGGAATATATTTGGGCGCTTGGATGCAGCTAACAAAAAATCCGGAGCATATTGATCAACTCGAACATGCTTTAGATGAATGCAACATGGCTTTAGCGAATATAGAGACTTTACGAGGCTGGGCATCTCCATCATCACCTTCTGAAAAATGCTTAATGCAAGAAAGCATGGTTTGGGAAATCGCGAAACGATTTCATTGTCGCTATGTTCAAGTCATTGGAAATTACACCGGATCGATTGAGGAAGCTGCGATAGGGTTTGGGAGCCTTTGTGACCGTGCATCCGAATACGGTCTTCTTGTTGGGCTTGAACCTGTTCCGGAGATGACCAACATAGATAGTTTCAGTATTGGAGTAGAAATAATAGAGAGGGCAGACAGGGAAAACGGTGGCATCTGTTTTGATAGTTGGCATTTAACCAGGTCAACTAACCAAATTTCTGACATTGGAAGAATTCCCGATGGAAAAATCTTTGCTACGCAATGGAGTGATGGTTCTCTCACCAAAACATTTGACGATTACTACACCGATACTTTAAGTACAAGAGTCCCTCCCGGAGAGGGCGAATTTCAACTAATTGACATGATGGAAGCCATCCAAAAAAATGCCTGTCAGTCACCGATTGGGCTTGAGGTCCCTTCAACTGAACTGTGGGCCGCACCAATTGAAGAAGCTGCAGAAGTAGCGATGAGTGGGATGCGAGACCTCTTAGCTAAGTCAAAAACTACCTGACGTACATTGTGCTTGAAATGAAAGCGCGGGTACTCTTTACCTAGAAATGTGCAAGGGGGAACATGCCTAAATTACTTGACGATATTGTTTCTACAAAAGGTAGCGAAATAGCTGTTGCTGATGAATTTGGTTCAACTACTTGGAGCCAATTTGACGAGAGGGTGCGCCGTTTAATTAATGGACTAAAGAACCATGGTGTCGGCCCCGGAGACACAATCGCAATGATGATGGGGAACAGAAGAGAATGTTTTGAAATTTTCCAAGCTTGCGCTCATCTTGGTGCCACTTATGTCCCTGTAAATTGGCACTGGGTTCCAGACGAATTGGCTTATGTTCTTGAAGATGCTGACGTTAAAGTTCTCTTAGTAGGAAATCGTTTCACTGATGTCGCTATTGAAGCGCTTTCCGACACCCGATCCCAAAACGTTCACCTGTCCTTGGTAGTTGGAGGAAAAAATGAGACATTAACCGACTACGAGGAATTCCTCTCAAGTTCTTCAACTGATGATTTACCAGACGAACAACAATTGCTAGGCGGTCCGATGTTCTACACGTCCGGAACAACGGGAAGGCCCAAAGGTGTTCGGGGATCGTTGTCGGGTGGAGGAACTATACCGACTGAGGTTATGCAGCTTATTGGAGGAAGCATGGCAAGCTATGTCCCAGCAAACGGCAAATCTTTACTCGTCGGGCCTGTTTATCACTCTGCACAATGGGCATTCACTTTCATGCCGATGATCAACGGATCATCAGTCGTCATGCGGCACAAGTTTGACGGAGCCGAAACCGTAGAACTTATTGATTCTGAAAAGATAACGAATATCCATCTAGTTCCGACCCAATTTAAAAGAATGCTTGATGCCCCAGAACCGGTCAAAGAAGCGTTCACTGGAGACTCTCTTGAATCTGTGTGGCATGGAGCTGCTCCTTGCCC
>CAJWRY010000122.1 GCA_913046155.1 uncultured Candidatus Nemicrothrix sp.
ATTTCACCACATAGCTTGGGGTCAAGCACTAAGGGTAGTGCTTCCCCAGCTATTGATTGATAGACAGACGCTAGTCCTGAATCTAGGATTACTGCAGGAGGAGCAGGAAAAATTAGACCCTTTTCCATGTCTTCGTAGTATGGGCCGTCTGAGGTACTCATGAGATCCTATTCGTCTGTTTATGATGCCTAGCTTAAAGCGTATTCACTACTTCGGTGATACGAAATGAGATTGACAAATTATTAGGCGAGAAGCATTTCCTGAGCTAGTCTTCTTGCGGTACTAAATTATTCGGAAAGTGTTATGACCTTAGGCAATAAAGCATCTGAAAGATTAGAGACTGGACTGACATTTGATGATGTTCTTCTTGTCCCGAGACGTTCTTCGATTCGGAGCAGACAAGATGTGTCGCTCAAGACTCGTTTAACAACAAACATAGAGATTGACCTACCGATCCTTGCCGCAAATATGGACACGGTTTGTGAGCAAGAGATGGCTATAACTATGGCGTCCCTCGGTGGGGTTGGTATTCTTCACCGGTTTATGACGGTTGAAGCTCAGGCTCAAATGGTGGAAAATATAAAGAATGAAAACTCTAGTTTTGTTGCCGGCGCTGCAATAGGAACTGATCATGATGCCTTGGTGAGAAGTAAAGCATTAATTGACGCTGGGGTAGATGTACTTGTTCTTGATATTGCACATGGACATGCCGAGCACGCTATTGACGCCTTAAAGGAATTAAAGAATTCTTTCCCAGATACGGATGTCATCGCTGGGAATGTCGCTACTCAAGCGGGGGCGGAAGATCTCTACGAGGCTGGAGCTGATGCTATTAAAGTTGGGGTAGGGCCTGGAGGTGTTTGTACAACGCGTTTAGTAGCCGGCGTTGGCGTTCCACAGCTAACCGCTATCTTCTCGGCAAGTGAAATTCCGATTCCTGTGATCGCAGATGGTGGCATTAAAACTTCAGGAGATATTGCGAAAGCGATAGCGGCTGGTGCGGACTCTGTCATGATCGGCTCAATGTTTGCAGGGACTAAAGAAAGCCCTGGTGAAGTTGAATCATCTCCGAAGGGGCTTGTTAAGCGTGTACGAGGAATGGCGAGCTTTGAAGCAATAGAGGCGCGAGCTATTCGTACTGGTGAACTTATTGATGATGAGTATTTTGAGCAACGTGCTCCTGAGGGCGTTGAGGGAGTTGTCCCTTACAAAGGAGAAGTAGCAAAGTTAATTGCCCAGTTAGTAGCGGGTTTAAAGAGTGGGATGAGTTACAGTAATGCTCGAACAATTTCTGAGTTTTGGGAAAAGGCAGAGTTTATTCGAGTTACTTCGACTGGTTTGAAAGAAAATAAGCCTCACGCCACATTTGATTAAGGTATTCCTGTGGGGAGGTAAAGATGTCTTCTACGTCACCTGAGTTGGGAGAGAGACAAAAGAGAGCGATGCATGTTGCATCCTCATTTGGGGGTCGCTTATTCCGGAAGATGGTTTGGTATTTCATTCGGTTAATCCTTTATCCATATTTCCGAGTTCGAGGAAAAAACGCTGCCTTTCTTGATACTCCAGGACCCGTAATTCTTGCACCCGTGCATAGATCTAATCTTGATGCTCCCTTACTTGTTGTTCAAACTCCTCGAATGATCCATGCGTTAGCAAAAGAGAGTCTCTTTTCTAGCGGTCTTTTCTCTTGGGTTATGGCTGCTCTTGGTGGGGTTCCGGTTAATCGGGGAGCTGCTGATCGAGACGCTCTCAAAGCTGCGCAGTCACTGCTCGAGCAGGGTGCATCCATCATCGTTTTTCCTGAAGGTACGCGACAAACTGGAAATCTTGTTGGGGAGACTTATGATGGTGCAGCGTTTCTAGCTGCTCGGACCGGTGCAAAAGTAATCCCAGTGGGAATTGGAGGAACTGAACCAGCTTTACCTCCTGGATCAAAATTTCCTAAACGCACAAGAGTTCGCATAGTTGTAGGGGAGCCAATGGAGTTAGTTAGTGTTGACGGAGGTAGAGTTCCTACTTCGGTTCGTAAGAAATTTACCGAGGACCTGCGGACTGAGCTGCAGAAAGTATTCGCTGAAGCTTTAAGTGAAAGTAGCTAGTCAACTTCGTTTACAGATATCTTAAGCTGTATAACCCCCATCTACATTTAAGATTTGCCCGCTTATATATCGGGCTTTAGGGGATGCAAGAAAGCATACTGCTTCAGCAATATCAATGGCTTTTCCATAATATCCAAGAGGTATGTTGGCTGTCGCAGTGTCAAGGTCATTTTGGTTGTAGTCGCCTCTATCGATCAAAGTTGCTGCCATACCTTCCATCAACATTCCTGGCCCTACTGCATTTGCGCGGACGCCGTATCGTCCTTCTTCTTTTGCGAGACCCTTAATCAAAATTTCAATAGCTGCTTTGGGACTTGCTGATAAACCATCTTTTATTGGATATTTATCTGTAGCTGCAGATGTGACTGCGATAATGGCTCCATTTTGCTCTCTGATAAAAGGTAACGCAGGTATGACAGCGCCAAAAAATGCATTGACTTCCGAATTGAGATGTTCAGAAAAGGTTTCCGGTGGAATATTAGACAGATGCACTTGTGGGACGACAGGACCAGCCGCATAAATCAATGTGTGTATACCTCTGTCATTGCCTAAAGATTGTATGAAATTGTGAACTTCTGCTTGGTTATCTAGATCTAGCGAGTGCTTTAGTGAATTAACTCCTAGGTTTTCTATTTCGGTAGAAAGGGATTCAGCCTTTTCTTCATTATTTTGATAAGTGAATGCGATGTCACTTCCTCTTGCGGCTAATAATTTACAGATTTCAGAACCGATACCCCCTGTTCCTCCGATAACAAGCGCTGTACCGGAACGATCGTTGAAATCTTGCATGAATTCTCCTTCATTGCTCTTCACTAAGATTGGCACATGGTTTTCAGCAATGGTATTTCAAGATTTGTTTCTTTAGAAGAATGCCGTCTTCACGCTATGGGCGGAAAGTTTGCTGATGTTATTAGTTCTCTTTACCAAAATAGTTTCTAATCCTCTAGTGTTAGATACG
>CAJWRY010000123.1 GCA_913046155.1 uncultured Candidatus Nemicrothrix sp.
CTCGTTACAAGTAATTATAAATCTTCCAGATCAAAGCAACGAAGAGATAATTGATGTTCCTTTTGGGGAACAAAGAGTCGTTGAAGTAACAGGCAACAGTGAGCATAGAGTTGCTCAGATTCTTGATTGGGTGGTCCTAGCAGTCATAGCTCTTCTGGCTCTATCAATAATACTTGCAATTCTCAATTGGTATTTGGACAAAAGGTATGAGCAACGGCAATTACAACGTCGACCATCTCCTATTGCACAGCAGATTCCAGGAAACGAAAGCTCAGGCTATCAACAACCCTCAACTCAAACGGAGCGTCTGCAACTACTGGTAATTGACCCTTATGGAACTATTTTCAAGGAAGAAACTTCACCCCTAGAACATCTAAAAGCGTTCATAGATAGCAAAGAAGGGAATACTGACCATGAGGAACTTTTAGAACTTCATCGCTCAGGGACAATGGGAAAGTTAACGTCATCTGAATTTTGGAATCAAGTGGGCTTAACTGAAAGCCCTGATTCTCTTAACCGTGAATATGTTAAAAGCTTGCAATTCCGCAGCGGAGGAAAAGAGTTTCTCAAAAATCTTCACAAGCGAGGAATTGCTGTCTCAGTCGTAACTAATGATTTAACTGAATGGTCTACTCAGATTTGTGAAATTTATGGACTTCAGGGTATTCATCCCTGGATTATCAGTTCTGAATATGGTGTTCGCAAACCAGATCCTGCAATATTAGAAATACTAAATAGGTCTTCGGGTATTGCCTACCAATCTTGTCTCGTGCTAGACACAGCAACAAACTTCCTTGATACTGCACAAACTTTAGGTATGAAAACAGTTCATTTAAATCCTGAAGCCAATAAATCAGATGCTAATCAGAAGCACCCCAGTGTTCGACGGCTCAACGAATTTTTCAAAGGCCAATAATCCTTACGTAGACCTTATTTCAAGTTGTTTTCTATCAAGAATGATGTATTTCTCACCGCTTTGAGATAGCCACCCTAATTTTATAAACGATGAAATTGACTTATTAACACGCTCTCGAGACGCACCAATCATTCCAGCTAACTCTTCTTGCGTAATCGGTAATTGGAACTCATCAGACTCTCCTGCCATTTCTAGCAATCGTTTCGCTGTTCTTCCAGTGACGTCCAAGAACATCGTATCCGCAAGCGCAATATCAGTGCTTTTTAATCGACTCACCAACATCTCAACTACGCGCCATAAAAGCGAAGGGTTCTCATCATATAAATCCTTGACAGGTTGATAAGGAATGACAACAACTGCAGATTCCTCTAGCGCTCGTGCTTCCGCAGATCTACCATCATTACTAAACAATGGCATTTCTCCAAACAAGTCACCCGATTCCATTAACGCAACTAGAGATTCCCTCCCATCAAATGAGCGGTTTCCTATAGCAATTCTCCCACGAGTCACAATATAGAGATCACTGGAGTCGTCCCCTGATTGAAACAAAACGTCACCTCTCTGAAGGTCAAGCGTCTTAGACTGGTCCACAATTGGTTCTAGCAATTCGTCATCAAGCTCAGAAAACATATCTATAGATCGAAGAAAATCAGCAGTTGTCATGCACCTAGAATAATACGCAATCATGTTATCTACTAATCCCACTCCAATTAGACAAGTTGATGGTGGTCAACAGGATTAGTGGATAGCATTTGCAAAGGTAGTATGAATTTCAGAAATCAAGGAAAATTTACTGTATGAGAATAGGGCAAGGTTTTGACTCACATCAATGGGATGATGATTTATCCAAACCGCTGATTCTTGGTGGGATAAAGTTTGACTCTGACTCTTCATTAAAAGGTCATTCTGATGGAGATGTGATAATTCATGCCTGTATTGATTCACTACTTGGTGCGGCAGGTTTGGGAGATATAGGCACGCTTTTCCCGGATAACGATCCTGCTTATAAGAACGCTGATAGCTCCGAATTACTTAAAATTGTTGTTTCAAAATTGCACGATGAGAACTGGGAAATAATTAACGTAGATTGTTCGGTAATAGCAGAGCGACCAAAGATTTCGTCAAGAAAATCAGAAATTGAGCGCAAAATCTCTAAAATTCTAAATGCTCCATTTTCCGTCAAAGGTAAACACCCTGAAGGGTTAGACTCCTTAAACGGTGTTATGTGTCTAGCTGTCTCACTTATTCAGGAGAGAGATGAATAAACGAAACCAAAGGTCGAAGCACAAGTACAATCAAAAGAATCCCAGCCACAGAAATTCAAATACCAGGAATAGTCCCAAATGGGAAAATCCTAATTCAGAAACCATCCAAATAGTAGAGGGGCGCCATGCTGTGCGAGAAGCTATCTTGGCGGGAACACGAAAAGTGAGAGAAGTGAATATGTCTGAAGGTTTAGATCCGGGCACAATTATCGAAGATATTGCCAATCTTTCTAGGGAGCTAAGAATACCCCTAAGGATGCATGCAAAATCTAAATTTAAATCAATGACCACCACAGAGTCTGCGCAAGGAGTTCAAGCAATATGTGACCCACTACCTGAGCTAGAGATTGAAGATCTCGTAGAAGAAACAGAAATCCCCTTTATTTTGGTTCTGGATAGTATCACTGATCCAAGAAATTTAGGCTCAATAATCCGAAGTGGAGAATGCGCAGGAGCTACTGGTATTTTGCTTCCGCGACATCGTTCTGTCCGGATAACTCCTGCTGTTTCAAAGACAGCTCAAGGAGCGATAGAACATATCCCGATTGCGACAACAAGTGGAATACCAAAAGCCCTCACAAGACTAAAAGAACTAGGCGTTTGGACTGTCGGAATGGACATGGCAGCAGATGAAAATATCTATAATTTACGAGTTGTAAATGATCCGCTGGCGCTTGTGTTAGGGAGTGAAGGTAAGGGGTTAGGACGCCTTACGCGAGAGCGATGCGATATAACAGTGAAGATTCCATTATCTGGAATCACTGAATCATTGAATGTGGGAGCAGCAGCTGCGATTGGATGTTTTGAAATATCAAGGCAGCGATTAACTAAAGTCAAACGGTGAT
>CAJWRY010000124.1 GCA_913046155.1 uncultured Candidatus Nemicrothrix sp.
TTCATATCTCCACCAAAATAGAGGCTTTGAGGGTCACCGAACTCCCCGAAAACGTTTTCATCTAGTTCAGCTAAGCGCTCTGAACGATCGGTTCGAAGAGCTCGTAAAGCCGGAGAGTGCTTTTGGTTAAGAAACACAGTATCCGTTTCCTTTGCATCAATAATAGCTTGCTTCCAGTTCTCATGAACCGGAGACTCAAGGCAAGAAACCATTTGTGTTCCCATCTGTACGCCTTCAGCGCCCAGGGCAAAAGCTGCAGCCATTGTTCTCCCATCACTTATTCCTCCGGCAGCGATAATGGGTACGTCAACATGATCACGAATGAGCGGTAATAACACCATCGTTGACACTGGAGTAGGGCTTTTAAAGCCCCCTCCTTCACCACCTTCGACAACTAACCCATCTACCCCCGCTTCAACCGCTTTCAAAGCTGCCTGAAGAGTTGGGACGACATGGTAAACCGTCAGTCCGGCACCCTTCAGGACTCCGGTGTATTTAGTTGGTGAGCCTGCTGATGTCGTTACGAATTTAACTCCTTGATCAATCACAAATTCAGCAATAGATGGATCTCGAACAAAGGCTTGCGCAATATTGACACCAAAAGGCAAGCCGAGATCTTTCATAGTCCGCATTTCTTCTTTAACCACGTCTAACTCTCCCGACGACGTTTCAATAATTCCACATGCCCCAGATCTTGAAACCGCTGATGCTAATTGTGACCGAGCAATCCATCCCATCGGTGCTTGAAGAATCGGAATTGAAACTCCAAGATCCTTACTTACTCGGTTATCAAATAGTGAATGGGTAGTCATGTATCACCTCCGTAGCAGCTCATAATCCCTCACAATTGCAGATTAGTAAGATTAACGCATATCCTATGCAAAAAAGTTAACAGACCCATTATGTTGTTCACATCCAAGTTTCCCAGTCCTATAGGAAGTCTTCGTTTCATAAGTACGGAAGCTAACCTAAAGCAGATTATTCTTCCGACGCAATCCCTTAGTTCCAGATTGAGTCACGATTTAGAATCAAAGGAAATACCAATTCTGCTAAAGTGCGCTGAACAATTAGAGGAGTACTTTACAGGAAAGAGGAAAGTATTTTCCCTACCTTTGGAGCCAGAAGGCACGCCATTTCAGGTCAAAGCATGGATGGCCTTGAGGACTATCAACTATGGCGAAACAGCAACATATGGACAGCAAGCAAAAGTCGTTGGGGTCCCAAACGGAGCACGACCAGTAGGGTCGGCAAACGCCCTGAACCCGCTACCAATAATTTTGCCGTGTCATCGCGTCATAGGTTCAGACGGCAAATTGAGAGGCTACGCTGGAGGATCCGATCTCCTATACATAAAGGAATATCTTATAAACCACGAGCGAGCCAATCTTTAATTTATTGACTGAAGAACGTTAATTGCTCGAGCAACTTCATCCATTGTGTTGTAGTGAACCATAGATAGTCGAACCACTCCATCTTCTGCGTTTAAACCGACCGCTTCAGTCAAACGATGGGCATAAAAATTCCCATGACCGCAAGAGACTTTAGCGTCAATTAGGGAGTTGTAAATTGCTTCGCTTGACTTTGTGTATGAATGAAATGCTACTGTTGGCGCTCTTTCGGTTCGGTTCGTTGAGCTCGTTCCAATAAGTCGAAAATCTTCTCTTGACAAAATGTAATTAATAAGGGGTTCCATAAGCTGTTCCTCGTGCTCACCGAACAGTTGAAAAACCTTTTCAAGGCGTCTTCTTAAATTTTCCGAGTCCGACTGGAAGTGGTGATGATATATATCTTCGTAATAGTCAACCATCCCTGCGCACGCTGCTACTGAAGCATGATCAGGCCCTGCAGGAGTTAATCGATAGGTAGGCTTGTCTGCATTAAAAAAGTGGCCTTGGTTGGTTACTTTCTGAGAAATATTTTCGGATGTGAACATCAGCCCCAAATGGGGGCCGTACGTTTTATATGTGCTGTATAAATAAATATCACAATTTAACTCTTGAACATCAATGGCAGCGTGAGGGGCAAATGAGACGCCATCAGCTACTAGTAAGCCCCCGACACCGTGAATCAAATCAGCGATACTACTCAACGGATTTATTGTCGCTGCAAGATTTGATGCATGGGTTACAGCGACCAGTCTGGTCTTGCTACAAATAAGTTGAGTAAGGTCACCGATGTCAAGCAATCCAGTTTCTGGATTTACCCTCCATTCCCTGACTTCAATCCCAGTTTCTTCTAGCCTCCGCCAGGCCCCAATATTTGCTTCATGATCCTGATTCGTGACGACGATGTTATCTCCCAGATCCCAATCAGGTCGCAAAGCATTAGCTAAAACATACGTGTTTTGTGAAGTTGAGGGACCAAAATGTACTTCATCTGGACTTGCGTTGAAAGTAGCAGGGATCACTTCCACAGCTTTGTCCATAGCCTCACCGGCCTTCGCTGAGGGCCCGAAATTCCAATATGGCTGAACCTTTGAGCTAGTGTAAAAATCCTGCAAAATACTAATTACTTGATTCGGGACATAACTACCTCCAGCATTTTCAAGATGTGCCCATTGTCTAGAGTCAGGATGAGCGAATGCGGGAAAATGAGAACGCACGTATTCAAGATCAAGTGAAACCACACATCTAAACTACCCGAAAGACCTGTTTTTAGAATAGAACTTCGACAAGAAACAGGATTGTTTGAGCGGCTAAACTATCTGGTTATGAAGAAAGACGATTCCTGTTGTGCTCCCCAGCGGACTAAAAAAACATTAATCACTGATAGAAGCACGGGAAAAGTATCCTCGCCAAATACTGAGAAAGTGGCACTGGGAGGTGGACCATTTAGGTTGGGTTCTAACTACGAATTTGCGTACCCCCAAGACGGGGAGGAATTTACAACGGAAGTAACTCTCTCACCCTTCCTAATCGATAAACATTCTGTAACAAATCAAAAATTTATGGCTTTCGTTGAGGATACCGGGTATGTGACTGAGGCGGAAGAGATCGGTTGGTCTTTCGTGTTTGGTGGAT
>CAJWRY010000125.1 GCA_913046155.1 uncultured Candidatus Nemicrothrix sp.
TGAGCCAGAAGCGAAACAGGAGTCTCAAAGTCTGGAAGTGAACTTAGCTCAGCTATCGATTCAACCCTATGAGTAGATGAAGGAGCAACTGCCATTGTGCCTACAGCTTCTTCATGACCCTCATGCCCTATGTAGATAATTTGATGCCCTTTACGTGAGCGTACTTTGACTTCATGGTGCACCTTTGTAACCAAAGGGCATACTGCATCAACTACAAAGCCACCATCCTGTCGCGCTTTCATAACCACATCCGGTGCAGATCCATGTGCACTCAGCATCACGGGAGCCCCGACAGGGACCTCATCAATATCGTCAATGAAGATAACGCCAAGGGACTCAAATCGTTCTACGACTATTTTATTATGCACAATTTCGTGGTAGCAATACACCGGTCCCGGAAATGCTCTTACCATCCAAGTCAACGCTTTAATAGCCATTTCAACCCCAGCACAGAACCCTCGTGGAGCAGCAAGCAAAACCTTTGAGATAGTCATATACATATTGTGGCTTATTGCTGAGCTAATTCTGCAGAAAAGCAGAGATATTTCGGTCACATTGGCTTGTATTCCACGTTTCCTATCTTTTGGCTAATACCCTTTATATATGGTTTCAGCACGAGTGATAAATGTCTTTGATAGTTCACCCGCAGATCATGCTGGCCTAATTGTCGATGACGAAATTCTCTCAATGAACGGAGAAGCCCTCCGAGACGTTATCCGGTATCAAATCCTCACTGATGAACCTGAACTTGATATATCCATCAGAAGAGGTGGCATTGACATGGACATTTATGTGCAGAAGCAGCCAGGGGAACCGCTCGGGTTGGAAGTGCATTCAGCGGTGTTTGACCAAATACGCACATGTGACAATCATTGCGAATTTTGCTTTATCTATCAGTTGCCGAAGGGAATGAGAAAAAGCCTATACCTCAAAGATGATGATTATCGGCTCTCGTTCTTGTACGGGAATTTCACCACACTTACTCGTTTCACAGAAGCTGATCTAGAGCGCGTAGTTGAAGAAGGCTTATCTCCTTTGAATGTGAGTATTCACGCAACCGACAACGAAGTTCGTAATGAGATGCTTCGTAATCGCCGAGGCGGCCCAAGCTTGCGATGGCTCGACGAACTTTTAAGGCATGGCATTGAAGTCCACGGTCAAGTTGTCGTATGCCCAGATATCAATGATGGTCTAATTCTTGAAGATACTCTGTGCACAATCTACGAGAGGTACTTATCGTTAAAGTCAGTATGCGTCGTACCCTTAGGGGTTAGTAAACATTCACATGAGAAACGAATGCGTCCACATACCCAAGCAGAGGCGCTCCAAGTGCTTAAGACGGTTGAAAAGTGGCAGGATATTATTAAACGTGAAGCTGGGAGAAATATTGTCCACGCAGCTGATGAATATTATTTAGTAGCTGGGCGACCGATTCCCGATGCAAGTGGATACGACAACTTTGATATGTACGAAGACGGTGTAGGCATTGTCAGAACATTTGAACGAGAATTCACTGGTGAAGTTGATGAACCGACCAACACGGCAGCAGGATTTTTCGCTTGGGTAGATGGGGCGCCCCCAGAAGGTTACCGATCCATTAGAAATCCTGAACCTAATCTTGTGTTTAGAACGAGAAAGAAAAGCCCAATAGGAATTTTGACAGGGGAGTATGGGGCGCAAACACTTGAGCCACTCATCAAATCGTTGGACAGCTCAGATATCAGGATCATTCCAGTTACGAATAATTTTTTTGGTGGCAACGTTGCAGTAGCAGGATTACTGGTAGGGGAAGATATTGCTCAAACACTTGCGAAGGAACCAGAGGGGCATAGATACCTGTTGCCCGATGTTTGCCTGTCACAAGGAAAATTCCTAGATGGTATGGAACCCAGTGACCTGCCACGCCAAGTTGAAATAATAGCTACCGATGGAATAGCGCTCAAGAAAGCCCTTGGAGTTGGTCATGAATAAACCAACAGTTGCAGTTGTCGGCAGGCCAAATGTAGGAAAATCAACGCTTGTGAACCGCATCATCGGGAGGCGAGAAGCCATCGTGGAAGAGCGTCCAGGTGTCACAAGAGACCGAAACGAATTTGACGTTACATGGGCTGGGTGCGAATTCACACTTATTGATACAGGGGGATGGTTGCCCAAATCAAAAAGCGAAAAAGGCATAGATGATAAGGTCAGCAAACAGTCAGAGCTCGCAATAAACCAAGCTGATGTAACAATCCTAGTAGTTGATGCTCGGGTTACTCCAACAGTGGAAGATGCATTAATCGCAGACATGCTACGTAACAGAGAAAAACCCACATTTCTCGCAGCAAATAAAGTAGACGATCAAAATCATGAAGTTGGAATGTGGGAATATCTCTCCATGGGTTTAGGTGAACCCAATCCAGTCTCAGCACTCCACGGTCGCGGAACAGCTGACCTACTTGACTTAGTCATAGCCACGATCCCAGAAATCGAGAATAACTCAGCAGATGAGGATGAGGCTGAAAGTGAAGACGTGGTTGCGGTTGCTATCGTTGGCAGACCAAATGTTGGCAAATCAACACTGTTCAACAAACTCATAGGCGAAGACCGAGCAGTCGTCCATGACAAAGCCGGAACAACACGAGATGCTATTGACACGATCGTGGAAACAGAAATAGGAACAATAAAATTTGTTGATACTGCTGGTATG